>NC_011297.1:1500000-1800000 GCF_000020965.1 Dictyoglomus thermophilum H-6-12
TGACAATAACTAAAATATTTAAAATTTAAAACAAAATCTAAAATTAATGTTATAATAAAATATTAAAACTTCTTAGAGGAGGGTACTATGAAACTTCTAATTAGAATTTATATTTTAGCGTTCCTTTTAATCATTATTTCCTTTAGTTTTGCAGAAGGTATAGATAATAACCTACTTACAATAGCTAAAGGGAATAACATCTTTGGCTTAGACCTTTACCAGATACTAACTGCAAAAGAAGATGGAAACATTTTTATCTCCCCTTATAGCATTTCTTCAGCCCTTGCCATGACCTATGCTGGTGCAAATGGCAACACAAAGAAACAAATGGCAGAGGTTTTGTATTTTAATTTACCTGATAATGAACTACACTCTGCCTTCTCAAAGCTGAACTCTATATTCAACGCTCCTAAAAATGATTTTCAACTTGCCATTGCTAACTCTCTTTGGGGACAGATAAATTATCCTTTTAGAGAAGATTTCATTGAGCTTGTTAAAAAATATTATTCTGCTGGGTTCAATTTAGTAGATTTCGTAAACGATCTTAATAGGGAAAAAGCAAGAAATGAAATAAACAAATGGGTAGAAGATCGTACCAACCAAAAAATAAAGGAATTAATACAAAAAGGAGATCTCACCTCTTTAACAAGACTTGTATTAGTTAATGCCATTTACTTTAAGGGTAAGTGGAAGTATACCTTTAACAAAAAAGAAACAAAAGAAATACCATTCTTTGTTGATGAGAAAAGGACTTCAAAAGTCCCTATGATGCACCAAGTTAATGATTTTAATTACTATGAAGACAAAGATTTACAAGCCATCGAGCTTCCATACTCAGGAGATGAACTTTCAATGATAGTAATTCTACCTAAAGAAAGAACTCTATCAAAGCTTGAAAAGAATTTGAATTATACTTTGTTAGATAAAATCAGTACTAATATGGCAAAGGAAAAAATCGAAGTATACTTTCCTAAGTTTAAAATAGAAAAAAGATATATATTAAATGAGCCTTTAATAAAATTGGGAATGTCTGATGCCTTTGATGATATGCTAGCTGATTTTTCAGGAATGACTGGAAGCAGAGATCTTTATATAAGTAAAGTAATCCATCAATCCTTTATAGAGGTTAATGAAGAAGGAACAGAAGCAGCTGCAGCAACAGCAGTTATAATGTCAGGGAAAAGTATTTCCCTCGGTCCAAAAATCTTTAAAGCGGATCACCCATTCCTTTTCTTCATCATACACAAACCTACAAATACAATTCTCTTTATGGGAAGGTTTATAGAACCTTAAATTTTTGATAATTTTTTGATAATATTAATAAAAAATACTTTTTGAGGTGATAGAATGCCTATCATATACGATAGAGATAATAATATTTTTCATTTAATGGCAGGAGACTCTAGCTATATAATAAAAATCTTTAAAAATAAATATCCTGTACATCTTTACTGGGGCAAAAAATTAAATCACTCCCATTTTTCAGAAGCTTTTATCACCTCTCCTTTTGGACCTAATCCAGATCCAAATGACAAATCTTTTACCTTTGACAGGATGCTATTAGAATATCCATCCTATGGGAATTCTGACTTCAGACACCCAGCCTTTCAAATCGAACAAGAAGACGGTTCTCGAATAACTCAGCTTGTTTTTAATAATTATAGAATATACAAAGGCAAACCTAAACTTGAGGGATTGCCAGCAACCTATGTAGAGACAGAAGATGAAGCAGAAACCCTGGAGTTAGAACTCATTGATGAGCTCATAAACCTCAAAGTAATCTTATTCTATACTGCTTATAACGACTACAATGTGATCACAAGGAGTGTTAAGTTTATAAATGAAGGTAACCAGAAACTAAAAATTTTGAGAGCCTTAAGTACATGTGTTGATTTTGACCATTGTAATTTTGATCTTCTTCATCTCTGGGGATCTTGGGCAAGAGAAAGATATGTAGAAAGAGTACCCCTAATGCATGGAATAAAGATTATTGAAAGTTCTCGTGGAGAAAGTTCTCATCAACATAATCCCTTTATAGCGCTACTTTCTAAAGATGCAACCGAAAAGAACGGAGACGTGTATGGATTTAGCTTAGTATATAGTGGAAACTTTGCAGCAAACGTAGAGGTAGATCAATTTAACACTACTAGAGTAACCATGGGTATAAACCCCTTTGAATTTACATGGATCCTTGACAAAGGAGAAACCTTTCAAACTCCAGAGGTGGTAATGGTCTACTCATCTCAGGGTATAGGAGAAATGTCTAGAACCTATCACAGATTATATAGGAAAAGACTCGTGAGAGGAGTATATAGAGACAAGAGAAGACCTATCCTTGTAAATACATGGGAGGCGGTCTATTTTAATATAAACGAAGAAAAACTTCTTTCCTTAGCCAAAGAGGCTAAAGAACTTGGGATTGAGCTTTTCGTACTTGATGACGGATGGTTTGGAAGAAGAGACGATGATACCAGCTCTCTTGGAGATTGGTACGTAGATAGAAGAAAATTACCCAGTGGCCTTGAAGGATTAGGAAATAAATTAAAAGAAATGGGACTTAAATTTGGCTTATGGTTTGAACCTGAGATGGTCTCACCAGACAGCGAGCTATATTGTAAACATCCTGATTGGTGTATACAGATTAAAGGAAGAACTCTTTCCCAGTGCAGGAATCAGTATGTGCTTGATATAACAAGAAAAGAAGTAAGAGATGAAATATTGAGAATGATGAAAGAAATTATAAAAAGTGCACCTATCGAGTATATTAAGTGGGACATGAATAGACCATTAACTGAGGTGGGCTCTTTAGCTCTTCCCCCTGAAAGACAAAAAGAGGTATTTCACAGATATGTATTGGCCCTTTATGAAATGATAGAGGAATTAACCACAGAATTTCCATATATTCTTTTTGAAGGATGCTCGGGAGGGGGAGGAAGATTTGATCCTGGAATCCTCTATTATATGCCTCAGATTTGGACCAGTGACAATACCGATGCTATTGAGAGGCTAAAAATACAATGGGGAACAAGCATAGTATATCCTGCTTCCACCATGGGAGCTCATGTTTCTGCAGTACCAAACCATCAGGTAGGAAGAATCACCCCACTAAAAACAAGAGGGTATGTGGCTATGTCAGGTGTCTTTGGTTATGAGATGGACCTAACAAAATTAACTCCTGAAGAAAAGGAATTAGTGAAAGAGCAGATAGAAATGTATAAAAGAGTGTGGTATATTGTTTTTGAAGGAGATTTATATCGCCTAATAAATCCTTTCGAAGAAAATTCAGCCTCTTGGATGTTTGTCACACCCGATAAAAGAGAGGCCTTTGTAATTTATGTAAATATATTAGCGGAGCCCAATCCTCCTTTCAAAAAACTTAAACTTGACGGCTTAGATCCTAATAAAAAATATATAATAGAAGGCACAGACAAAGAATATTATGGAGATGAATTGATGAATATTGGCATAAATATACCTCCAATGAGGGATTTTGACTCTTTTGCCTTTATATTAAAGGAAAAATCCTAAAAAGGAGGGAAAAACATCTATAAAATGAGAGTAATATTACGTAGAAATAATGAAGTCAAAGAGATGGAAGGAGATCTTAAAGTAAGCGAAATATTAAAAATCTTGAATATAAACCCAGAAACAGTCCTTGTGGTAAGAGGAGAGGAAATCTTAACTCCGGACAAAATAGTAAAAAATAACGAAGAGGTAGAAATCATACCAGTAATTTCTGGAGGAAGATAAATGCGTTGCACAAAATGTCATAATGAAGCAACTATTTACATAAGAAGGCACAATACTGCTTTCTGTAAAGAACACTTTATAGAATACATATATGGACAAGTAGAAAAAGCAATAAAGAAATACAAAATGTTTGAAAAAACTGATAAAATTTTAGTTGCAGTCTCAGGAGGAAAAGATAGCCTTGCTTTATGGGATATCTTAAATTCCCTCGGATATAATTCCGATGGTTTATATATTGATCTTGGAATTTCAGAATACTCTGAGAAATCAAAAGAGGTTGCACAGAAATTTGCAGAAAGTAGAAACTTAAAACTTCATGTTGTTTCAATTAAAGATATTTATGGCGTAGGAATAAAGGAGATAGCTCATAAAAATAGAAAACCTCCATGCTCCACCTGTGGTGTAATAAAGAGATATATCATGAATTTAACAGCAAAAGAACTACAATACAAGGTAATTGCTACAGGCCACAACCTTGACGATGAATCTGCAATACTCCTTGGAAATATTCTTCACTGGCAAATAGACTATCTTAAGGCTCAATCTCCAATACTTTTTGAAGATGAAGCTGGATTTGCAAGAAAAGTCAAACCTTTATATAGGATTTCCGAATACGAAACTTCTGCCTATTGTATTATGAAAAAGATTGAGTACATACTTGATGAATGCCCTATGTCTATCGATGCCCAATCTCTCAGGTATAAGGGAATGTTAAATACCCTTGAAAAAGATTCTCCAGGAACCAAAGAACAATTTTATTTTGGTTTTTTAGAAAAGGGCAAAAATTACTTTATACCTGAAAAAAGGGAAATAAAACTAAACAGTTGCAAAATTTGTGAACAACCTACCACATCAGAAATATGTGGATTCTGCCGACAAATAACAAAAGCTAATTTAGAACCTTTAAACATGAAAGAGTTTATACTAAGACTAAAAGATTCTAATGGGCAAGTCTAATATATCCTCGTTCTTTTTAAGATAAGCCTTAAGTTTTATAACAGGATTATTAAATCTCACAGAGAAAATCAAATAACAAATATTAGAGAGCATATCCTCTTTATCCTTATCTGATAGATACTCATCTCCATCAGGATGAGAATGATAAACTCCAACAAAATTCTGTCCTACTTTATTCATATATCTAAAAATCTTAATCTCTTCTAAAGGGTCGATCAAGTATTCTCTATAAGGATTAGGAGCGACATTCTTAGTTATGAAATAACTCTTAATATTGATATTTTTATCTCCCATCTCACCCCCAAGAATCCCACAAGCCTCAAAAGGATACTCATGGATAGAATGGACAACCAGAATCTTAAAAATATCTTTAGGAAGGAGAATCTCCATTTCTTTTATCTTGAAGGAGATAAAACCTTAGGACAATAAGGATCGGGCTTGCTAATATCATTCTCTAGGATATAAGCTCTTGCGTAGCAACCACCCTTGCAAAACGTTGCTACATTACATCCTAAGCACAGTTTATCTCTCTCTTTAAGTAAATTATAAAGCTTATTCTGTTCTACCTCCTTTAACGCCTCTAAAAGAGATTTTGTTCTTATCTCAGAAAGAGGCATATCGATTACATCACAAAGCATAATATCGCCAGTTGGAGCAAGATCTATGTAATCAAGGACATGACACTCATCTATAACAACATAATTAAAATTCATACTCTTCATGAAAGGAACACACCACAGAACCACAGAATACTTTTCTCTTTCAGCTTCTTCTGAAACCTCTCTAATTGTTCTTATCAAAAGATCAGAACCTATATAAATTCTAGTATTTTTTGCCTCACCTGATGGAATCACTGGTATCATACATAGCTCTCTTGCACCAATATTCTTAGCAAACCTTACCATATTACTTGCATCAAAATAATTTAAAGAAGAAATGGAAAAAATCACAGAAAAAGGAATTTCAAATTTATTTATTAACTCTATACTATTAAGCAGTCTATCAAAATTGTCCTTACCTCTCATTTTCTCAAATACATCCTTATTAGAACCATCTATAGAAACGTAGAGATACACCTCATTATCTTTTAAAAACCTTGCTATTTCTTTATTAAGGAGTAATGCATTAGAATTTAATGAGACTTCAAGACCCAAAGAACGAGCCTTCTCTATATACTCAAACACTTCCTTTACTAAAAGAGGCTCTCCTCCAGTAAAATCTATCCCCTTAATAGACAATTCCTTTGCTTCCTCTATTAATCTTAGAGCTCTTTCTTTTGATATTTTTACTTCCCAATTTCTTTTATGAACATAGCAATGAGGACAGCTTAAATTACATTTTGTGTCAAGAATCCAAATGATATTGGTAATGAATATATCAACCTCCCTTCACAAAATTTTTACAGCAAGTATATTTTACTATTAATAAAAATTTTGTGTCAAAGTCTTCTAAAATCACGCTAAAAAATCGAATTTTTAAACATCATGAATTATAATGATGCAAATAACAAAAATGTAACCGATACCAATAGGTTTGACAAAAAAATTAAATCTATGTTAAACTCTAACCAAGAAGCGTAGGGTAGGAAAAAAGCCCGGGATAATTGGATTTTATCCACCCGGGCTTCTAAAATTTAAATTTATTAACACATGTTAACGGAGGTGAAAAATGAAGATAAAGTTTTTTATCAAAAGAACTCTTATTTTCATATTCATCTTAGTTACTTTTCTAACTTATATTCATGGATATAATGAGCCATGGTATAAAAACGCGATTTTTTATGAAGTCTTTGTAAGATCTTTTGCAGATAGCGACGGGGATAGAGTAGGAGATTTAAATGGACTTATAGACAAATTAGATTACTTTAAAAATCTAAATATTACTGCTCTATGGCTAATGCCTATCTTCCCCTCAGTGAGTTATCATGGATATGATGTCACAGACTATTATGATATCCATCCAGGTTATGGTACCATGGAGGACTTTGAAAACCTAATAAGAAAAGCCCATGAAAAAAATATTAAAATAATTCTTGATTTGGTAGTAAACCACACCTCTTCAAGGCATCCATGGTTTGTTTCTTCTGCCTCTTCTTACAATTCTCCGTATCGCGATTATTATATATGGAGTACTGAAAAACCTGAAAAAAATTCTAATTTATGGTATAAAAAACCTACAGGATACTACTATGCATTATTCTGGTCAGAAATGCCCGATCTAAACTTTGATAATCCAAAAGTAAGAGAAGAGGTCAAAAAAATTGCAAAATTTTGGATAGAAAAAGGTGTTGACGGATTTAGACTCGACGCAGCAAAGCATATTTATGATGATGACTCTAAAAACATTCAGTGGTGGAAAGAATTTTACTCATATTTAAAGAGTATAAAACCCGATGTATACCTTGTTGGTGAAGTTTGGGATAACGAGTATAAGATAGCAGAATACTATAAAGGATTACCCTCAAACTTTAATTTTCCTCTTTCTGACAAAATAATGAACTCAGTAGCAAATCAAAAAGACTTAGGAATTATAGAATTTCTCGAATTTGAAAGAGAACTTTTTGGGGAAAACAATACAGACTTTGCTGATGCCATATTTTTAAGAAACCACGATCAAGTAAGAGTTAGGACATTCTTTGGTGGAAGCATAGATAAAAGTATTTTGGCAGGATCTATTTACTTAACTTTGCCGGGAATACCTTTCATATACTACGGAGAAGAAATAGGAATGGAAGGATCAAAACCTGACGAATATATAAGAGAACCGTTTAAGTGGACTGACGATATGAAATCTAAATACCAAACCTATTGGATTATTCCACGATATAACTTACCAGGAAATGGTATAGCCCTCGATACCGAAGAAAAAGATCCAAATAGCATATACAATCACTATAAAAAACTCTTAGAAATAAGAGTCAAATGCAGAGCTTTATCTAATGGAAAAATAGAGAGAATAAAGACTCAAGATAGATCTATACTTGCCTATAAGTTAGAATTAGAGGATGAAAAAATAATGGTAGTCCACAATCTAAATAGGATTGAAAATACCTTTAACTTTAACAACGAGATAAAAGAAAAAGACATACTATATATTAGAAACGCTAAAACTGAAAAAAATAAAATAATCTTAGGACCTTATAGCACTGTTATAGTCAAAATCCCATAAATAACTCCACATATCTTCTGTCAAAATATAGCCACCTTTTTCATAAGCAATCAATGCTGCTCCAACCGCAGGTGGAATTTTTAAAGGAACAACCCTGCATCTTTCTGCATAAACTCTCAATTTAGCCTGAATATACTCTGGAAGCCATGCTGCACCCTTATAAATACTCCCTGCAATAACTACAGGAGTTTCTTCGTTTAAAAGATCTAATTTTTTCATAAGATTGTAAGCTGAAATAACAGTCTCATCAACAATTCTCTCTACAATTCTTATAGCTACCTTATCACCCATCTTTACAGCTTCAAAAAGCAAAGGAGCAAGACCTAAGGCTCTATGATACTCTGAAGAGTTATAATAAAGTCTTTTAGCAAGATTTATATAATCCTTTTCCCCAAAAAAACTAAGAACCATCTCTTCCAATACTGTTTTTTCTCCTCTACCATCATAAGACCTAAAAGCACTAAAAAGCATCTCTTGCACTATAGATGAAGCACCACCCCAGTCCCCAAATATATATCCTTCTCCAAAATATCTATACCATCTACCGTCCTTTGATCTTCCATACCCATTGTTGCCTGTACCCATAACAATAATCACACCCCAAAACTCCTTATTTCCAGCCCTAAGGGCAATAGGAGCATCATTCTCTACTACAAATTCCTTAGCTATACTAAGATCTCCAACCTCTTTTTCAAGCATAACAAAATCTTCAGGAAAATCTGCTCCAGCAAGACCAAAACAAGCAAAATCAAATTCTATATTTTTAAGGGGACCTTTTGCCTTTTCAATCGCATCAATCCAATTTTTCTTTGCCTCTTCAATACCTATTCCTTCGTAATTTCCCGGCCCAGATCTACCAATCCCCACGATCTCTCCCTTTTCATTCAAAATAACCGCCTCAGTTTTTGTTCCTCCTGCATCTACACCAAGGAAATACCTCATATTATTTCCTCCTTAATTAGATTATCACTTACTTTAGCTCTGGAAAAAGTTCTCTATTTACTTCAATTAACCTATTCAAAAGCTTTTCAGCAAGAGATAAAGAGGAAACAAGAGGATGTTGAGAAATAGCTAAAAGTGCTTTTCTATATGATCCCTCCATGGCTGCCTCAATAGTAAGTCTTTCATAAGCTTTTACTCCTTGTATTAAACCTCTAACTTCCATTGGCAAATTACCAATAGAATACCTATGAAATCTATCTTTTTGTATATAAACAGGTATCTCTACCACACCATCATAAGGAAGATCATAAATACTACCATCATTTTTCACATTAATTATCTGAAAACCTTCCTCTAAACCATAAAGATGAGAAATCAAATTTACAGCAGCCTTTGAATATAAAGCTCCTCCTCTCTTAGAGAGCTCTACCGGTTTAGTATCTAAATTAGGATCTTGATAAAGCCTTAAAAGATCTTCTTCTACTTTCATAACCTCTTCTGCTCTTTTAGGTTTATGTTTTAACTCCTCAACCATCTCTTCCCTAAAGTAGTAATATCTGAGATAATAATTAGGAAACATGTTTAAATAGTCTATTATCTTTTTCTCTTTATCTGAGACTTTTTCCTTTGCCTTCTCAAAAAGCTCTTCAGTCTTATCTTCACCCTTTATAAAAACCCTTCTAACAAAACTTAAATGGTTTAAACCAAAATAATCCATAAAAACATCATCCATGTTAACCCCTGCAAGATCTGCAAAAAATCTTTGAAAATTGATAGGTACATTACATAAACCTATGGCCTTTATTTTTGTATAATTCAGAAGCATTTCTGTAATAATTCCTGAAGGATTAGTAAAATTAATAAAATGCGCATCTGGAGCATATTTTTCAACCTTCTTAGCAATATCATAAACCACAGGTATGGTTCTTAAGGCATTAGCAAAACCACCTGGGCCTGTAGTCTCTTGCCCTAAAAGATTAAATTCCAAGGGAATTGTTTCATCAAGAAGCCTTGCTTTATTTCCCCCTACCCTGATCTGATTTATCACAAAGTCTGTTCCCTGAAGTACACTATCAAGATCAATGCTCTTTTTGAGTTCTATTTTGGCTTTAACCCTATTTATCATCCTCTTCAAAAATTCATATACAATATTTAATCTATGCTCATCTATATCCACAAGTACTATTTCTAAAGCTTCAACTTTATTCCATATATCAAAAAAACCCTCAATTAATTCTGGGGTATAAGTACTTCCTCCTCCAATAACAACTACCTTCATAAGAGTAAACCTCCTCAAAAGGATTTTGAAAAGAGTATAAAATATTTTAAAATATTTGTAAAGTATGTTTACTAAATTTAGAAGAAAGAACAAGAAAAATCAAAATAATAGTACCACTAACTTACTGAAATTCTTTCACTATTCTTTCAAAAATCTCAAAGGGAGACCTAACCTTTTTGTACAGAGGTTCACCTTGCAATTGTGGCAAAATCTCTTCAAAAATTGGCTTTTCATTTTTATAAATAACACCTATAGGGATTTTATCACCCCATTCTAAAGATTTCTCAAAAGCCTTTATAATATCAGTAGGATCATAATCAGAGTCAAGCTTATAAATTCTCTCCCTATACCATTGATAAGTATTTACCTTGTTAAAGGTAACACAAGGTTGAAGAATATCTAATAAAGCAAAACCCTTATGTAAAATAGCTTGCTTCATCATCTCTACTAAATGATCAGGCTCTCCTGAAAAGGACCTTGCTACAAAAGATGCTCCTTGAGAAATTGCTAAAGCTATAGGATTTAAAGGGCCATAAGGAACTCCTAAAGGTTGTACCTTTGTTTTCATTCCTCGATCGCTAGTAGGTGATGCTTGTCCCTTAGTAAGACCATAAATCTGATTGTTATGTACAAAAACTTTTATATTTAGGTTTCTCCTAATATTGTGTATCAAATGATTTCCACCTTCTCCATAGGTATTTCCATCTCCAGACTCACAAATAACTACAAGATTTTTATTGGCAATTTTTGCTCCTACACCTGCAGGAATATCTCTTCCATGGAGTCCATTAAAAAGATTACATTTGAAGTAATGTGGCGCTTTCGCTGCCTGACCTATACCTGACACCATAAGAACCTCATGAGGTTTAAGGTCTAATTCTGCAAGGGCTCTTTTTATACAATTTAAAATAGACCAATTTCCACAACCAGGACACCACGCAGGAACTTGATTATTCTCAAAATCCTCTACTCTCATCCCATTAACTCCTTTACCCCCTTTATAATTTCTTCCACATAAAAAGGAAAACCATTATATTTAACCAAACCCCTTTTTACATCTACTCCTGTCTCTTTTCTCAATAAAGCAGCAAATTGGCCTTGATAATTCTGTTCTATGGTGTACAATTTGATCCCTTTATACTTTTCTAAGTGTTCATTAACTATTGGATATACATCAGAAAAATGTAAGTGCCCTATAGGATAACCTTCCCTAATTAACCTTTCTATTCCCTCTTTTATTACCCCATAAGTAGATCCCCAGCCAATAAATATAATCTCCGGATTTTCCACCCCAAAATATGAGGGCTCTTCTATTTCCTTTAACAAAAGATTAAGCTTTTTCATTCTTTTCTCAACCATTCTCTTTCTAATACTAAGATCTTCAGTTATATGCCCCTCCTCATCATGTTCATCGCTGTCAGTAATAACAAGAGCTTCTGACTCACCAGGTATAGCAAAAGGTGAAACTCCATCCTCAGTGATTTTATGCCTCAAATAGTTAGTATCAGCTTTAACTCTGTAGAACTTTATCTCAGAAGGAGGATTAAGCTCTTCTATTACTGCCTTAGAATCAATCAAATATTGATCTGTAAGAATTATAGAAGGAATTTGATATTTTTCAGCTAACTCAAAGGCTTTTATAGTTTTATAGAAAGCGTCTTTTTGATCTCTTGGAGCTGTAACATATCTCACAAACTCTCCGTGTCCTGCATGCACTACAAAGTTTAGATCTCCTTGTTCAGTCCTTGTAGGAAGACCCGTTGCAGGACCAGGACGTTGACCTATATGAATAACCACAGGAGTTTCAGTCATACCTGCTAAACTCAATCCCTCTACCATCAATGCAAAACCACCACCAGAAGTTGTAACCATTGATCTTGCGCCCGCGAAGAACGCTCCAATTGCCATATTAATTGCAGCAATTTCATCCTCTGCTTGCTCTACCACCACATCAAAATCTAATTCATGTTCAGCAATAAAATTCATTACTGCAGTACCAGGAGTCATAGGGTAAGAAGCCAAAAATTTACAACCTGAAACCATTGCTCCAAAACCTACAGCTTCAGCCCCGTTTAGCAACAATCTGTTATCTCTACCTCTTTTAAGAAAACTTCCACAACTTCTATTTAGATCACGAGCATATTTATATCCTTCTTCCAGAGCCCTCATATTTATGTCAAAATATTCCTGTTTAAAAGTTTCAGCAATAATTTTTCTCATTTCATCAATGTCCCCACTACTCAAAGCAAGAAGAGCCCCAACAAAAATAGTATTTTCAACGAGCTTTGATTTCAATTCTTGAGTTATTTGTTTAACTGGAATTTTAATGATTCTATCATCTCCTAAAAATTCCTCAGTTTTTATAGATTCATCACAAAAAATATGACCCCCTTCTTTTACTTCATTAAGGTGTAATCTTATGGTCTCCAAATTCAAAGCAATAAGAATATCTACCTTTTCATTATCAATAGCATATATAGGTTTATCAGAAATCCTTAAAAGACTATAATTATGCCCTCCTCTAATACGAGATTGATAACTCTCAATAGTAAAAACATAATACCCTATCCTAAAAAAATACTTTGAGAGTATATTTGATATTGTTTGAATTCCTTGGCCTGCTTCTCCCCCTATCAAAATTTTGCATTCCATATCAATGATCCCCCATTTTTTTTAATTATTATACTATACAAAAATAAAAAATAGAATGATTTTTATTTTACCAATTCTCTAAAATAATTTGTAAAGCCTAAGATGCCTGCCCCAATAAGCAGGCCATCATTTCCAAGAGGTGATGCATAAAAGTATATTTTATCCTTTAGATATTCAAAAATATACTTATCAACTTCTTTTTTAAGAATCTCGGTAAACAGGTTCAAAATATTCCTTGTCATTCCCCTATTTCCAGCAACGCATATTGCTTCAGGAGCAATAATGTGCACAGCATTTGCCAAGGATATACCGAGATATCTGAAGATTTCTTCTAAGAAAGGATCTTTATCCCCTTGATTATAGCTTTTAAGGCTTTCTTCTAAAAGTTTAAAATCTGAAAATTTTTCTTGAATCTTTGGGAAAGACGCAATAGTTTCCAGACAGCCTTTATTTCCACACCAACATATCTCTGCTATATCTCCATTTACTATGGTATGACCTATCTCTCCCTCAATATTATTAAAGCCTTCTATGATATTACCATTATAATAAATTCCAAGTCCTATTCCTTTCTCAAACAATAAGTAGAAAAGAATATTAAATTTCTTACCTTCGCCAAACCAGAGTTCCGATAAAAGTCCCGAATTAGTATCCTTCTCAATGTAAATAGGAAGATTAGGATACCTCTCTTTCAAAAATTCCTTTAAAAGAAAATTTCTCCAATTGAGTCCCACCGAAAGTATTACCTCTCCATTATACTTATTTATAATACCAGGAACTGAAATAGATATGGCTATTATATTTTTATACTTCTTGAGAAGAGGATCTATAAGCTCAAAAAGGTCTTCCTTCCTCTTTATAGGATAATAAAAATCTTCTTCAACCTTTCCTGAGGCATCAACAATTCCTGATCTTCCTTCTAAACCGCTTAAATCAATTGCTAAAATCTTTAAATCAGGATTAATAGTTAGTTTTGTGGGTCTTCTCCCCCTTGAAGTCTCAACTTTTCCAATCTCCACAAGAATATTTTTCTCAATGAGTTCATCTACTATCTCAGATATGGCTGTCTTTGTTAGTTTAGAAATTCTTGCAAGTTCTGCCCTCGACTTAGGACCAGTTTTTATAAGAATCTCAAGAACAAGATTTTTATTATACAAGCCTATATATTCTGGTTTTCTTCCCTCTCTCATAGTATCTAACCTCATTCTGTTTATTTTTTATAATTTTTATAAATTTTAACACAAAATTTTTATTGTGATATAATTTGACATAACATGGTAAAGTACAAAAGAGGTGAAAAATGAACAAACCTAAAATAAAACTTATATTAACCCTATTACTTATAATATTTATTATACCTTCAACCTCTCTTTCGCAAGAGAGGAATATTGCTGTATCCATTCCTCCTATTGGTAGTATCACCAAATATATTGTGGGAGACTTATGGAAGATATCGGTTTTATTGCCTTCAAATACTAATCCTCATCTTTTTGAACCTACACCTCAAATTATGAAAGAATTAGAAAAAGCAAAGATTGTAGTCATTAATGGGAAAGATGTAGATCTATGGGCTAAAAAATTGGCAGATTCTGCCCAAAAGGATACTTTGGTGTTGTCCGATTATTTAAAAATCAAAGAAGAAAATCCCCATTTTTGGCTTGATCCAATCTTAGCAAAAGATATAGCAAATATAATCTATAAAAAGGTTTCAAGCATTGATCCTTCAAACAAAAATTATTATCTAAAGAATTTAAACAAGTTTAATAAACAAATAGACGAACTAAATAAATACATAATAAAGGAACTTTCTATTTTTAAAAATAAAGAAATAATAGCCTATCACCCTTCCTTTTATTATTTCTTCAAAAGGTATAATATAAAGGTTTTGTCTTACATAGAAGAAGGAGAGGGAAAAGAACCATCCCTCAAGAAAATCTCAGAAATTATCAGGCTTATAAAGAGTAAAAACATAAAGTACATAATCAAGGAACCATTTATAAATACTCCAACCTTAGGGACTATTCAAAAGGAGACAAAGGTAAAAATAGTAGATATGGACCCTATAGGATATAATAAAGATTATTTTGAACTGATAAAGGAAAATGTGAAAATATTAAAGGAGATATTTTATGAACAAAATCGTTGAGATAAAAAATTTATACCACCGTTATGACCAAGACTTAATTTTAGAAAATGTAAATATGGAGGTATTAGAAGGAGAATTTTTAGCAATAATAGGACCAAACGGGGCAGGAAAATCTACCTTATTGAAAATAATCGTAGGAATAATAAAACCATTAAAAGGAATTGTGAAGGTTTTCAATAAAGATGTTCAATCTTTAAAAGAAGAAAGAAAATGGATAGGTTATGTTCCTCAAAAACCCGATTTGGAAAAATATTTACCATTAAAGGTTAAGGATATTGTTGCCTTAGGAAGAAGAGTAGTAAACAATTGGCAAAAGCTAACCTATTATGATTTTGAGATTATGGATAAAGTTATGGAAGATATGGAAATTAAAAGCATAGAAGATAAAATATATGGGGAACTTTCTGGGGGACAACAGCAAAGAGTTCTTATTGCAAGAGCTCTTGCTCAAGAACCTAAATTATTAATTCTTGATGAACCTACTGTAGGTATAGATGTTAAGACCCAGAACAAATTTTATACTTTACTTAGAGATTTAAAAAAACAAAATAAGTCAATTATTTTAGTATCTCATGATATAGGTATAATCTCAAAAGAGGTAGACAGACTGGCGTGTATAAATAGAAAACTATACCTTCACGGCTGTCCTGAGGAAATACAAATTCACGGTGCTTTGAAGGAATTATATGGAGAAAACTTCCTACTTCTCACTCACAAGGAGGAATAATGGAGATATTTGCTTACAGTTTCACTCAAAGAGCTCTCATTGCAGGATTTTTAATAAGTATAATTTCAAGCATTATAGGGCTCTACTTAATCTATCGTAGAATGACATTTATGAGCGCAGGAATAAGCCATGCTGTCTTTGGAGGGCTGTCTATCGGATATCTCTTAGGAATAAATATGACTTTAACCGCTATTGTTTTTACTATTTTACTAATATGGAGCATACCGTACATTGTAAAAAGATCTAAATTACAGCAAGAGATTCCTGTAGGAATTTTTTATTCATCTTCCATGGCTTTAGGTGCTCTTCTACTCTCCTTTCACAAAGGCTACACTACCGATCTTTTTAGCTTTCTTTTTGGAAGCATTCTCTCTGTGAAGGAAGAAGACCTTATATTAACATTACTTTTCACAATTGGGATCTTAGTATTCTTTATCAAAAACTATTGGAAAATAATATTTATCATCTTTGACAAAGAAACTGCGGAAGCATCAGGCTTAAATGTTTACAAACTTGAAAGGTGGATTCTTACGCTTACTGGTATTGCTATTGTACTTACAAGTAAATTAGTGGGAATTATATTATCTTCAGCCCTTATAATAATTCCTGCTGCTACAGTTATTCCCTTTATTAAAGATATTAAAAAATCGG
The DNA here is from genome assembly GCF_000020965.1 of Dictyoglomus thermophilum H-6-12. Lineage (NCBI taxonomy): Bacteria > Pseudomonadati > Dictyoglomota > Dictyoglomia > Dictyoglomales > Dictyoglomaceae > Dictyoglomus > Dictyoglomus thermophilum. The sequence continues at coordinate 1,516,273 of NC_011297.1, forward strand.
TTTTTGCTACGATTTCCTTAAACCTAATCTCTATCTTTTCTGGATTGATTTTTTCATACTACTTTAATATTCCCACAGGTGCTACTATTGTTATGGTTGCTACGATATTTTTCCTAAGCTCGCTTTTTATAAAGAAGCCCACAAATCATTAACTACTCTTCTACCTTTTCAAAAATCTTCTTTAGCAAAGTTTCTTCTATCACCTCAGAAGCAGCCCCGATGGGACCTGTTAAAGCGCCAAGTTTAGTTACCATTATCTCTGGTATAGGAGGAAAAGCGTGAAGATTAATAACCCTTTTTACAGGATCTAAAAGAAGATCTCCTGCTTTAGATAATCCTCCCGCAATTATTATTATCTCTGGATTGAAAAGATTTATAAGATTCGCTATTCCAAGTCCTAAATAAGTTCCCATCTCTTCAAAAATATTTAGGACAAATCTATCTCCATTTCTTCCTGCTTCTATGATTTCATCTAATATTTCATCCTTTGACTTATTTTCAATATTTACCTTTGTATATGCGTTTCTTTGAATACCATCATAAACTCTTTCATAAAGTACCTGAGTAGAAACATAGGTTTCTAAACATCCATAACTACCACATTTACATTTTTTTCCATTCCTTTCTATAACTGTGTGCCCAAACTCTCCAGCCCTATCATTAGGACCTCTATAGAGTCTTCCATCAAGTACAAAACCTGCACTAACCCCACTACCAACCCTCACACATATGATATTATCCTTCCCAATACCAGCCCCATACCACATTTCTCCATAAGTTACTGCCTTTATTATATGTTCAATAAATAATGGATAATCCTTGATATATCTTCCTAAATAATCTTTAATATTCACGTTTCTCCAACCAAGATTTGGAGAAAAAATACATACTCCTTCCTTTCGATTTATAGTTCCTGGAACTGCAACCCCAATTCCTATTATCTCTTCTTTATTTACATCCTCTATAAGAAATCTGTACACTTCTATTACAGTATCCAAGACCTCTTCCACATTAGTAGTATTTAAATTTATTACTTTACTCTTCAATATCTTTCCCGAAAGGGCCATAAGTATTCCCGTTATCTTATCTTTTTCAATTTCTATACCTATAGGATAATATCCTGTTTCATTTAAGGTAAGTTCTATAGGTCTCCTCCCCACTTTAGTTACTTTAGCAGGAGTCTCCTTAACAATACCCACATTTATTAAATTTTCCACAATACTAGAAACCGCAGAAGGACTTAATTTTGTAATTTTAGAAATATCATAGCGAGATATAGGCCCCATTCTCCTTATGGTGTCCAAAACAAGAGAAACATTTGTTATTCTCATACTTTTAATATTTACAGGTTTCAATTTTTCCTACCTCCAAATCAGACTAATTTTTTAACACTAAAAAATTATATTATTAATATAAAATATAAGTCAATTATCAGGTATAATATGAAAGCTAGAAAGGAGGAGGTAATATGAATAAAGAATTAATCATAATTCTTGAAAAAATGCAAGAAAACGAAATTACAGAACATTTCATATACAAGAAACTATCAGAATGGGAAAAGGAAGAAAATAATAAAAGAATCTTTTTAGAAATAGCTGAGGATGAACTAAAACACTTTGAAAAACTTAAGACATATACTAATAAAGAGCCAAAGCCCAAAAAATTAAAGATTTTTCTTATTCTATTACTAACTAAAATATTAGGATTTACCTTTACCACAAAGCTCATGGAAAGGGGAGAAGATAAGGCTATAGAAGGATATGGTCATATTCTGTCCTCTATACCTGATATAAGCAAAATTATAGAAGAAGAAAAAAATCATGAACAAAAACTATTAGGAATTCTTGATGAGGAAAGATTGAATTATGTAGGATCCATGGTTTTAGGACTTTCTGATGCACTGGTAGAGTTAACAGGAACCTTAGCAGGATTAACCTTTGCCTTCCAAAATAATAAACTTATATCCCTCTCAGGACTTGTCACTGGTATTGCAGCTGCTCTTTCTATGGCTGGCTCAGAATATCTTTCTACAAAAGCCGAAAGTGATGAAAGAAATCCTATAAAAGCAGCCATCATAACAGGTTTAACTTATATAACTACAGTAATAATATTAATCTTACCTTATTTACTAACCTCCAATTACATATTATCTCTTGTATTAGCACTAATCTCCTCTCTATTATTAGTATTAATTTTCAATTACTACGTCTCAGTAGCCAAAGACTTGGAATTTAAAAGAAGGTTTATTGAAATGCTAATCATAATATTCTCAGTTTCCTTTATAAGCTTTGCTATCGGGCTAATTATCAAAGGAGTTCTTGGTGTAAATTTGGACTAATTAAAAATCAAGGGGAAGCTCATGCTTCCCCTACCAAGCTTAGCTTTGGTTTACATCTCCCACTAACACAATATTTGTCTTTAAAATGAGAGATGAATTCATCCCTAAAATACTTTATTGCAGAACTTACAGGCAAGTATACTGACTGTCCCAAAGGACAAAAAGAAGTATCTTTCATAACCAAACTTATATTAAGCATTTCATCTAAATCTTCTTCCGTACCTTCCAGAGAAGCAAACTTTTCAATTATCTCTACAAGTCTTTTTGTACCTACCCTACAAGGAGTACACCTACCACAGGACTCATGTTTAAAGAATCTGAGGATACTTTTAAGCATATCTACTATACAAACGCCATCACTCATGACTAAAATAGCTCCAGATCCAAGTACTGCCTTGTATTCCTTGAGGTTATCAAAATCCATCTTCACATCAAGCATCTCATTACCTAAAAATGCCCCTGCAGCACCTCCTACTAATGCACACTTAAATTTCTTGCCATCTTTAATTCCACCACCATATTGAAAGATAATATCCCTTAATGGAGTACCCATTTCTACCTCAATTAACCCTGCATTAACCACATCTCCAAGAATAGTATAAACCTTTGTGCCAGGACAACTTTCTGTGCCAAATTGTCTAAACCATTGAGCCCCATTTTTTATAATATCAGGCACATTAGCCAATGTCTCCACATTATTGACCAAAGTAGGTTTATTTCTCAAACCTTGAGATACAGGATAGGGGGGCTTTATACGAGGAATACCCCTTTTACCTTCTAAAGATTCAATTAAGGCAGTCTCTTCTCCACAGATATATGCTCCTGCACCCTTTCTTACCTCTAAATCAAAGGAAAAATTAGTACCTAATATGTTATCTCCTAAAAGCCCATATTCTTTTGCAACATTTATGGCTTTTTGCATTCTATCGATAGAAAGCTTATACTCTCCCCTTATATATATGTAACCCTTCTTAGCCCCAATAGCATAGCCTGCTATGGCCATCGCTTCTACAATCCTGAAAGGATCACCCTCAAGAATCAATCTATCCTTAAAAGTTCCAGGCTCACCCTCATCAGCATTGCATACTACATATTTTTCATCCGAAGGCACTTTGTAAGTAAACTCCCATTTCAAACCTGCAGGAAATCCTGCTCCTCCCCTTCCTCTAAGTCCCGAGGCTTTTATTTCTTTTATAACATTTTCAGGTGTCATCTCGGAAAGAGCCTTTGAGAGTCCCTCAAAGCCACCTTGCGCGATGTATTCTTCTATACTCTCTGGATTTATTACTCCACTATTTCTAAGTACTATCCTTACTTGTTTTCTTGTAAGACCAACTTCCTCCTTTGTTACCACACTTGGCAAAGTAGCACCTTCTATCATAAGCCTTTTTAAAGGCCTTCCTTTTATGAAATGTTCTTCGACAAGCTCTGGTATATCCTCCACCTTTACGTTGCCATAATAAATTCCCTCCGGATAAACTACCATAACTACACCTTTTCCAATAATTCCTAAAGGTCCAGTCTCAATAACTGCTATCTCTTTATCTAAACCCCTTTCCTTTAATTCTCTTATCAAGGCCTCTTCAACCTCTTTTGCTCCTGCAAGAAGAGTATTGGCATCTATGGAAATAAGTACATGACTCCTCGCTATACTCATAAATTCCCCCTCTTTTCTTCTAAAATTTTATCTATCTTTTCAAAAGTAAGATTACCATAGACTTCGTCATTAATCATCATAGCAGGAGCAACAGCGCACACTCCAAGACAACTGGTAAGCTCCAAAGTAAATAGTTTATCTTCTGTAGTTTCTCCCACTTTTATATTCAATTTCTTCTCCAAATACTCAAGCAAAGATTCTGAGCCTACTAAATGGCATGGAGGAGAATCACAAAGCCTTATCACATACCTACCCCTTGGCTTCAAGCTAAACATAGAGTAAAAAGATGCGACACCCTCCACATAGCTTACTGGAAGTCCTAAATACTCTGCACAGGCCTTTATATCCTCTGGAGTAAGATAGTTATAAGGGTTTCTGTTTTGTAATTCATGGAGAATTTCAATAATATAATCTGGATCCCGAGGAAAGGATTCCAAAATCTTTTGACGATCTTCCATTTTTTAGCCCCCCATAATATAGTTCTTTTATACCTTTTAAATAGTGTAAAAAATAACGAAATATTCTGTCAAGATTTCTTTTGAATCTCTTCTTTGATGATCTCAATCATTACCTCTGCCAACCTTGGATCAAACTGAGTACCCTTATTTCTTTCTATTTCTTCAATAGCCTCTTCTAAAGTCAAAGCCCTTTTATAAGGTCTTTCTGCTGTCATTGCTTCAAAGGCATCTGCAACAGCAATTATCCTTGACTCAAGAGGAATTTCTTCCGCAGAAAGTCCATCAGGATACCCCTTACCATCCCATCTTTCATGATGATGTCTAACTATTCTTGCTAACTCTTTCAATTCCTCAACTTGAGAAAGAATTTCTTCGCTCTTAACAGGATGTATTTTTACAAACTCATACTCATCCTCGGTAAACTTTCCATTTTTGTTGAGAAGAGTTTGAGGAATATATATCTTTCCAATATCATGAACCAAAGAAGCCCAATAAATCTTTTTAATTCTTTCCTTATCAAGGCCGATTCTTTCTGCAATCTTAACAGCATATCTTGCTACCCTTTCAGAGTGTCCTTGAGTATATCTATCATAATACTCCAAAGTTTTTATTAAAACGGTGATCAAATTGGTCAAATAAATTTCTCTCTCTTTCAAATAATTCCTAAAGCCATAGAAGACAGAAATGATATTTGTAAATTGTTCTACCAGACTAATATCTAACTCATCAAAACTCTCCTTACTTTCTTTAGAGATATCAAGACAAAAATACCCCCATATATTACCATCTAATTTTAAAGGCACTATTAGAGATTCCTTAGTAGGTTTACTATGTTTTAATAATATCTCTTTTACTTTTTCATCTTTTCTTTCGATATTTAAAAGATCTTTAACGATAATTGGTTTATCAGGTCCCAAATAATTTCCCTCGCTTAAAATAATTCCCTCCAAATTTTTATCATGTCCAAGAGTGGCTATTAGTTTTAAGTCATTTCCTTCTTTTAAAAAGATACTACCATAATTTGCCTTAGAAATAATTCCAATAATAATGTCAAGAACTTTTCTTAAAAACTCCTCATCTCTTAGATTCAAATTTGAGATCTCAGATATATCCTTAAAAAAGCCCCAAAACTTCTCTATCCATTCTTCAAGAGCTTGCCTCACCCTTCTAATTTCCCGAGAAAGTAAAGTAAAATAAAGAAATGCAAAAAAACCTAAAACCAAAATAAAGATAAGAATATAATGAACATTCTTTTCAAACCAAGTTTTTTCAGCTTTTTTAGATACTACATATCTCTCTGTTAATTCAGCTAATTCTTCTTTGGTAATCTTATCTAAGGTTCTATTTATAAGATCTATTAATTCACCTTTATTCTTAAGGGTTGCCACATGGAGGTAATTGGTAGTAATTAGGGGACCTTTGACAAATTCATAAACAAGATCATATTTAACAAGATAATAATTTGCTGGTATATCATCCATAATAAAAACACTTATATCACCCTTTTTCGCAGATTTAATAATGTCCAAATAATTATCAAAATATTTAAAAATAACATGTGGATTTTCCTTTAGGGTTAATTCTATTACAGCATCGCCCTTTTTTACGCCTACCACATAAGGAGTTAAATCTTTTGGAGAATAAATCTTAGGCATACCAACCCTATAATATATGCTGGATGTTATTTCAAAAATGGGCTTTGAAAAAACTAAATATTTCTCCCTTTCTGAGGTCTTAAATATAGTATCAATAGCATCAAAATTACCTTTAACAAGACTCTCTTGTGCCTTTTCCCATTCCATAGGAAAAAGTTCCACTTTTATTCCAGTCTTTTTACTCCATAAATTCCAAAACTCTACTGAAATTCCAACTAAATTCCCTTTTTCATCAATATACGTAAAGGGAGGGTAGTCTTTATCGATTAAAACTTTTAATGGGTTTTGAGCATTAGCGTTAAAACTAACAAGAAGAGATATCAATAATAGTAATATTAACAAATTTTTAAAATCCTTAAATCTCATCTTCTCACACATTTTTAAAAACTTTTTAAGTAATTATAACAAAAAAATGCTATACTACATCAATAATATATTTTAGTTCTCTCAAAATATGATACTTTTTATATTAGGTCTTGCTCCAGGAGTAGCAATAGCCTGGTATGTATATAACAAAGACAGATGGAATAAAGAGCCATCAAGACTAATCTTTTGGTCCTTTGCTCTTGGAGTTCTTATATCCTTTCCTGCCGGTATATTTGAACTAATTGTAGAACCCCTTCTTCCTTTTAAAACTAAAAGCAATCTTGTTTCTCTTTTTTTATATTCTCTCTTAGGAGTTGCCTTAATAGAAGAAGGACTAAAGTATTATGTAATATACAAGTTTCTATATCCAAAAGAAGAATTTGATGAGCCTTTTGATGGAATAGTGTACTCAGTGATGGTAGGAATGGGGTTTGCTACCCTGGAGAACATCTTATACGTAACATCCGGTGGATATCTTGTGGGAATTACAAGAGCTTTTCTTGCAGTTCCTGCCCACTTTGTTCTTGCTCTATTTATGGGCTACTCTTTTGGCCTTGCAAAATTCGGAATAAATCCCGAAAAACATCTACTACAGGCCCTTTATTATCCCGTTTTTTGGCATGCTTTGTACGATTTCTTAATTTTCACTGAAAAATGGTATTTCTCAATTTTCATTTTGGTGATAGTCTATGGAGTAGGAAGATGGATGTGGAAAAGGGGGCAAAAACTTATTATATTCACAACGGAGGAGAAAAATGATAAAAGCAGTTCTCTTTGATCTGGATGGTACGCTCCTTATAAATGACCTTGATCTATTTATGAAAAACTATTTTTCTCTTTTAAGGGAAGACTTCAAAAAAATAGGTGATGAAAAAGAACTTTTCAAAAATTTAAATATTGCCATTGAAAAAATGCTTCTAAATAAAGGGCCTAAAACCAATTATGAGGTATTCTGGGATGAGTTTACAAAACTTACAGGCAAAGATAGAAAAAATATGGAAGAATTCTTTAATAACTTCTACTCTCAAAAGTTCCCTCTTTTGAAAGACCTTTCGCAAGCGAGAACAAACTTCTACGCTAAAGAGGTTATTGAAAGAAGTTTTGAATTAGGATTAAAAGTTGTAATTGCTACCAATGCAGTATTTCCCATCATAGCTATAGAAGAAAGGCTTAGATGGGGAGAACTTCAAAATTATCCTTACGATCTGATAACCTCTATGGAGAAAATGCATTCCTGTAAGCCAAACGTGGAATATTACAAGGAAATTTTAGAGAAAATCAATGTACCTCCAGAAAGAGCTATTATGGTAGGAAATGATATAAAGGAAGATTTGTCTGCCTCTAAATTAGGAATCCTCACCTTTTTATATAATCATGAAAATATTTTTCTTAACAATATTGAGTACAAGCCAGATTTTATTGGAACCTTAAAAGATTTTTTTGAAATCTTACCCCTTCTTGCTAAATAAAGTACTATAAATATAATAGTTTTCAAATCTTTTGGGAGGTGCAAAAATGTTGAGTAAAATCTTAATAATCCTCTTTGGAATTGTATCTATAGTTTTAGGAGTATGGGGACTAATAATTTGGTGGTCTTACTTTGTTAAGGCCCTCATGGCAGTAGTACCAATATTTCTTGTATTCTTAGGAATAATATTAATCATCTTCGGATACTCAGAATTGAAAGATCAACTTTCCAAAAAAGAATAAAATCTAATTTCAAGGGAGGGGTCAACCCTCCCAAGAATTTAATATCCCAAATTTTTATTTACCACATTCAGCATTTTATCAATGTTAGGATAGTGCTTTAAGTTATGTATAAATATTTCCAGAAGCCTTTCATCATAATAGGGAGTCATGCCAGCTATGTGAGGAGTTATAATTACATTTTCAAGATCCCATAGAGGACTTTCCTTAGGCAAAGGTTCATCATAAAACACATCAAGAAGAGCACATTGAATTTGTCCCTCTTTTAAAGCTTTAACTAAGTCTTCTTCTCTTACTGTCTTACCTCTACCCACATTAACAAGAATTGCATTCTTTTTCATCATTTTAAATTCTTTTTCTCCTATTAAGTCTCGGGTTTCAGGAGTTAAAGGTAAAACCAGCACAACAATATCCGATCTTTTTAATGCATCATGCAAGTTTTCATAAGATAAGAGCTCATCAGGCAAAAATTCAACATCATCCCTTTTAGCTATATCTCTTTTCACTCCTATTACCTTCATACCAAAACCCTTTGCAATCCTTCCTATCTCCTGCCCTATTTTCCCATAACCTATTATTCCCATAGTTTTTCCAGTAAGTTCATCACACCACTTTATTTCTTCCCTATTCCACCTTCTTTCAAATTTACCTTTTAGAGCTACATTTATTCTCCTTGTCCAAGAGAGAATAAGAGCAAAAACATGCTCAGCAATAGGCTTAGGATGAACACCACTGGCAGTAGTTATAATAATATCTGAGTTAATTAGATCTTCAAAAAGAATGTTATCTATACCTGCAGACGAAGATTGAATCCATCTAAGTTCCTTTGCTCTTTTAATATCCTCTCTTGAGATATGACCACCAAAAAATACCTCTGCTTCCTCTATATTATCTACAATCTCCACATCTTCTCTTGCTTGTTTTATCATCTCCAAATATTCATCTTTTAAGGGATAATTTATGTATACTTTCATTTTTTAATAATTCCTCCTTTGAATTTTTTTCTCATCTTATGTTATAATTTTATTCACTATGGATCTTTACTTATATAATACACTAACAAAAAGAAAAGAAAAGTTTGAACCATTAAATCCACCCTATGTGGGGATGTACACCTGTGGTCCCACAGTATATAACTATGCCCACATAGGCAATCTTAGAACATACATATTTGAAGACATTTTAAAAAGAGTATTAATATACAATGGTTATATAGTAAAACATGTGATGAATATTACTGATGTAGGACATCTCACCTCTGATGCCGATGAGGGAGAGGACAAAATAGAAAGAGAGGCAAAAAAGGAAAGAAGGAGTGCATGGGAGATTGCAGAGTTTTATACAGAAGCCTTTAAGAGAGATCTTAAAAAATTAAATATCCTTGAACCTGATATATGGTGTAAAGCCACCGATCACATTCAAGATTTTATAGACCTAATACTTATCCTTGAAAGAAAAGGATATACTTATAGAACTTCTGATGGAATTTATTTCGATACATCAAAGGTCCCTGACTACGGAAAATTGGCAGGTCAAGATTTAGAAAACCTCCTCCCTGGAGCAAGAGTAGAGTACAATCCTGAAAAGAAAAACCCTACTGATTTTGCTCTATGGAAGTTCTCTCCAAAGGATGTAAAAAGGCAGATGGAATGGGATTCTCCCTGGGGAGTAGGATTTCCAGGATGGCATATTGAGTGTTCTGCGATGTCTACCAAATATTTGGGACAACCCTTTGACATACATTGTGGTGGTATAGATCATATCCCCATACATCATACCAATGAAATTGCCCAGTCAGAAGCAGCCTATGATAAGCCTATGGCAAAATATTGGCTCCATGGAGAATTTCTAATTATGGGCGAAAAAAGAATGGGAAAATCGGAAGGCAATTTTATAACCTTGTCAGATTTAGAAGAAAAGGGATATCATCCTTTATCTTATAGATACTTTTGTCTCACAGCCCATTATAGAAGTCCATTAAAATTTACTTGGTCAGCTTTGGAGGCAGCTCAAAGAGCTCTATTCAGATTGTATGAAAATATGAAAAAATATCCCAAAGAAGAGGCTAAATATGATGAAAAGTATGAGGAAGAATTTCATAAAGCAATAAATGATGACCTTGACATGCCTAAAGCCCTGGCTATAACTTGGGAATTAGTCAAAGACGATAAATTAGCTCCTGAGGTAAAAAGAGCAACTTTACTACAATTTGACAAAGTTTTAGGTCTTTCTCTTGACAATCCTCCAGAGATTAAAATAGAGATTCCTGAAGAGATCTGGAAGCTTGTAGAAGAGAGAGAATTAGCAAGAAAAAATAAGGATTGGGAAAAAGCTGACAGGATACGTGAGGAAATTAAAAATAGAGGATATATAATTGAAGATACCCCACAAGGTCCAAGAATTAAAAAAGCTACACCTCTTACAAAATAAGGATATTATTTTTTATGCTTATACATCCTTTCATCAGCAATTTTAACAAGAGTATCTAAACTTTCTCCATCCTTAGGATATTCAGCTACTCCATAGGTAAAACTTAAGTTAAATCCAAAAAAGTTTAAAATCTCAATTTCAAATTTATTCTTTATCCTTTCTAATATTCTTTCAGCCTTCTCTTTATCAACATTAACTAAAATAATACAAAACTCGTCTCCCCCATATCTTACTACAAAGTCATACTCTCTAAAGTTTCTTCTAAAAAATTCTGCCACCTCTATAAGAACTTTATCTCCTAGTTCATGCCCCCATCTATCATTTATCTCTTTAAAATTATCAAGATCTACAAATACTAAAACAAACGTATCATAGTTTCTTTTTATATACCCATATTTTTCCTCAAGAAATCTTCTATTATAAAGCCTTGTTAAAGGATCTAAATAGGTCAATTTTTCTGTTTCTTTCAACTCAAATATCAATTTTTCTTCTCTCTCTTTTATCTTAGAAATCATATGCTTAAAGACCTTAATAAAATCTCCAAATTCATCTTCTCTATCTTCCATGAGCTCTACATCATATTTACCATTGGCTATATTATGAGAAATATCTACAAGCCTCTCAAAAGGCTTAAAAATATGGTTTAACAAGATCTGCATAAAAACTATAGAAAAGAGCAAGATAACTCCTAAGGATATTCCCAAAATAGTAAGGAGTAGCTTATTAAACTCATACAAAGAAGGATCCTGTTTATCTATAACAATGTAAATTTCATTATTTAGGGGGATCGCTAAATGAATATGAGGATATCTATAATAATCTTCTAAAATAGACCTATTTGCCTGATTACTAAAAATAAAAGTGATTTTTGCATCTATAATTTTTTCTAATTCTCTTATATATTCACTATCAATCTTCTTAGCAAAAAGAAGATAGGCCCCATAAAACTTCTTTATGTTTTCATCATAAACAGGCCCTACACCATATATGTAGAAATCCTTACTTAGTTTGATAATAGAGACTTTTATTTCCTTGGTCAATTCTATTTTCTCTATGGGAAAACTAAAAGAAGAAGTTATAATTTTTCTATCCTCAGTAAATAGTATCACATCATATCCTAAGGTATCCTTCACCCAAGGATTTAAATTAGATTTAATCCAAGTCTTATCTTTCTTAATAACTGCCCTTTCTCCAAGTTCCTTCCATAAAGAGTAATCTTTTATTTGTTTTTCTAAAGTCCATTTTTCCAGTTCTATAATATATGAAATTACCCTTTTGTAAGAATTTATCTCCCTCTTTACCCTTTCTTTCAAATTCAAATTAAGCAAATAAGACGAGAGTCCAAAAATTGTAGAAATAATTATCAATATTATGAGAATTAATATTAGCGTTACTTTAACTCTAAAACTCTTTATTTTCATATCTCTGCAGTGTCCTCTTCTAAATATTTATTGAAAATTATAACATGTCATTAATAAAATTATTTATGTTAAAATAATCTTTGGAGAGGTGGCCGAGTGGACGAAGGCGCTCGCCTCGAAAGCGAGTAGGCTAACTGCCTCGTGGGTTCGAATCCCACCCTCTCCGCCACCTTTTCTATAAAGATCCTCAAATTCCCTATCTCAAAAAAATTCCTGTTATAATCCTTATTGGCTATGCTTTAAGTCCTATCGACCTCATTCCTGATTTTATTCCCATCCTTGGATATCTTGATGATTATATAATATTACCCTTAGGTATATATCTTTGTTTTAAATTAATCCCAAAAGATAAGCTAAAAGAATATGAAGAATATGTGGAAAAACAAGATTTATTCTTAAGAAAGAACTGGATATTTGGTATAATTATTCTTCTCTTCTGGATAATCATATTGTTATTTATATTAAAACGATTGCTTATAAGTTAAAGTTATTGTAAAATGTTATAAAAATAAAAAACAGGGAGGGTTAAAAGTATGCCTTTTGTAGATCACCGCGCACAAAAAATTAGAAGATCCAAAGAGGAACTCTTAAAACACATGCAAACTTTTAAATTAGATCTTAAATTCTCGGTAGGAATTTGGTACTTTACTCCTGGTGGTGGAAGATTCCATGAGCCTTACGTAGAACAAAAGAGTATACCAGAAAGAATCGAGATGGCTGCTGAAATGGCCAAATTTGGAGTAAAAGGAATTGAGGCCCACTATCCTGCAGAGGTAAACGAAGAAAATCTCCATCTATACAAACAACTAGAAAAAGAAGCAGGAATAAGACTCGTCGCTGTACCATTAAGCTTATTCTACGATAAAATTTTTGAGTTTGGCTCTCTCTCTAATCCCTACGAAAAATACAGAAAAGTAGCCTATGAAAGATTAGTAAATGGATTAAAACTAGTAAAAGAGGCTAACGCTGATATTTGCATTATTTGGCCTGGAATCGATGGATATACTTACTCTTATGGACATCTCTACTACCATATGTGGGACACTTTTGAAGAATTAGTAGCTCAGGCTATGGATGAAGTGCCTGGAGTACAGGTGGCAATAGAGCCAAAACCCTACGAACCTGCTCCTAATAACATATACAGAACTACTGCTGATGGAATCCTTGCTGCAAGAGATATTGAGGCCAGGTTAAAAAATCCTGAAAACTTGAAGTTATTACAGGAAGGACATGCCCTCGTAGGACTTAATCCAGAAGTAGGCCATGTAAGAATGGGATTTGAAGACCTACCATATGCCTATGCCAGAGTAGCAAGAGAAGGAAGACTATTCCATACTCATTGGAATAGCCAACCCTTAGGAAACTATGACCAGGATTTGAACATAGGAGTGGTTGATTGGGATTCCACCGAAGCTCTCCTATATACTCTAAAGATGGTAGGATATCAAGGATACTTTGGAATAGACATAAACCCAGAAAGAATGCCTGTAATCAAAGCCATTGAAATCAATACTAAAGTCCTTCAAATCATGAATGAAAGAATTGAAAGATTACCTCATGATAGAATCATTGAGTGCTACTTTGATCCAGAAAATCATAGAGGTGAGCTTGAATTAATTCTTGCCGAAAATCATAAATAGATCAAGGTTACCTTCTAAAGGGGAGAGGTAAGCCTCTCCCCTTAATTTTTAACCATTTTTTACTCATAGTCAAAAAGAATTAAAATCTCAAATAAATAAGAGAATTTAGGTAAAAAATCATCAATTTTTAACCTTTTCCAATCTTGCACTATATGTTGGGTTATGTTATAAATATAACCACAATATTTAGTGGGGAGGGTAAAATTTTGAGATGTCCATTCTGTGGATATGAGGATACTTTTGTTATAGACACACGAGAAATCGAAGATCAAAGGGTAATAAGAAGAAGAAGAGAGTGCCCTAACTGTAAGAATAGATTTACTACTTACGAAAGGATTGAAGAAAAACCCATAATGGTTATTAAAAAAGACGGGAGAAGAGAGCCTTTTGATAGGAATAAACTCTTAGCTGGACTTCAAAGGGCAGTGGTGAAAAGAAATATAGATAATGAAAAATTAGAAGCAATTATTGATGAAATTATTGCAAACATAAGAAAACAGGGAATAAGCGAGATAACCTCTAAGGAGATTGGGAAAATGGTGTTAGAAAAACTAAAAGATCTTGATGCTGTTGCTTATGTAAGATTTGCATCTGTATATCAAGAATTTAGTTCTCTTGAAGAATTTGCAAAACTTTTATCTCAAATGAAAAAAGAATAAACAGTAAAAGGGGGCTTAGCTTATGATTGGTAATCTGAATAACTTAATAAAAGAGTATTTAACAAGAGAAGATTGGAGAGTAAATGAAAACTCAAATATGGGTTATTCTCTCCAAGGATTAAACTACTACTTATATTCTTCTCTAATTGCAAGATATTGGCTTGAGGAAATATACCCCCAAGAAATATCTCGAGCACACCAAAATGGAGATTTTCACATTCATGACTTGGGATCTCTTTCGGTTTATTGCGTTGGATGGGATCTTGAAGATTTACTCCTAAAGGGCTTTGGAGGGGTAGAAGGTAAGGTAGCAAGTAAACCTGCAAAACATTTTAGAACAGCCTTGGGTCAAATAGTAAACTTTATGTTTACTTTACAAGGAGAAGCAGCAGGAGCCATAGCCTTTTCTAATTTTGATACATTCCTTGCTCCCTTCATAGCCTACGATGGTCTTACTTATAAGGAAGTAAAACAAGCCATGCAAGAGTTCATATTTAACTTAAACATACCTACAAGAACTGGCTTCCAAACACCCTTTACTAACCTAAGCTTTGACCTTGTAGTACCTCAAGATTTAAAAGACAAAAAAGTAATAATAGGAGGAGAAAGAAAAGAGGCTACTTACGGAGAATTTCAAAGGGAGATGGATCTTTTAAACGAGGCTTTTGCAGAAGTAATGATAGAGGGAGATGCTAATGGAAGAATATTTACCTTCCCAATTCCTACTTATAGCATAACCAAAGATTTTCCATGGGATAAATCAAACCTTACAAAAATCTGGGAAATGACTGCTAAGTATGGAACTCCATACTTTTCTAACTTTGTAAATTCAGATATGGATCCTTCTGATGTAAGATCCATGTGTTGTAGATTGAGACTTGACAACTCTATGGTAAGACAGAGAGCTCTAAGCTTTACTTTAAATACCAACACAAAGAATGTGGATGAACTAAAACATAGAGGCGGAGGACTATTTGGAGCTAATCCCTTAACAGGAAGTATTGGTGTAGTAACTATCAACATGCCAAGACTGGGATATCTCTCGAAAACTGAGGAGGAATTTTTTGAAAGATTATCTTATCTTATGGAACTTGCAAAAGAAAGCTTAGAAATTAAGAGACAAGTTATTGAAGATCTAACTCATAAAAACCTATATCCTTACTCCAAATATTACTTATCTGGAGTTTATGAGCTAACAGGACAATACTGGGGTAACCACTTTGCTACTATCGGACTTATCGGAATGCATGAGGCTTGTGTAAACTTCTTAGGAGAAGGAATAGAGACTTCTGCAGGAAGAGAATTTACCATAAAGGTATTGAAATTCATGAGAGAAAAATTAATAGAATTTCAGAAAGAGACAAACAATTTATACAACTTAGAAGCCACACCTGGAGAGGGCACTTCTTACAGACTTGCAAGGATAGACAAGAATAAATACCCTGACATTTATACTTCAGGAAGCAATGAACCTTTTTATACCAATTCTACTCAGCTTCCCGTAGATTACTCTGCAGATCCTTTTGAAGTCTTAGAACACCAAGATGAGATCCAAAGTCTCTACACAGGTGGTACAGTACTTCATATCTTTTTAGGAGAGGCATTAGAAGACATAGAAATGGTTAAAGAAGCAGTAAAATTAATCACTTCAAATTATAGACTTCCTTACTTTACCCTTACACCTACCTTCAGTATATGCCCAGAGCATGGCTATATAAGAGGGGCTCATGAAAAATGTCCAACTTGTGGAAAAGGAACAGAGATATACTCAAGAGTTGTAGGATATTACCGACCTGTAAAAAGTTGGAACAAAGGAAAGCAAGAAGAATTTAGGTTAAGAAAGACCTTTATTTTAGCATTAAAGGAGAGGAGAAAAATTGAAAATCTCAGGCTACCTGGGATTTAGTCTAATAGATTACCCTGGAATACCAAGCTTTGTAATATTTACACAGGGATGTAATTTTAAATGTCCCTTCTGCCATAATCCTGAGCTAATATCTCAAAGAAAGAAGGGACAATACTCTGAGGAATTCATATTAGAAGAGATTGATAGAAGAAGAAAATTAATTAAAGGAGTTGTGATCACAGGAGGGGAGCCTACTCTTCAGGAGGATCTCCCCTCCTTTCTTTTTAAAATTAAGAAGAAAAGACTTCTAATAAAACTTGACACCAATGGTTCAAATCCAAAAATGCTTATAGAAATTATAAAAAGTAACCTTGTAGATTATGTAGCAATGGATTTCAAAACCTCCCCCTCTAAATATCACAAGGCCATAGGTCTAACAGAGAACGAGACAAAAAAATATCTCAAAAATATCTTTGAATCCTTAAAGATACTGAGAGAGAACAAAATAAAATTTGAAATAAGGACCACTGTGGTACCTGAAATTGTGGAAGAAGAAGATCTTATTGAAATAAGAAAAATAATTGGAGAAAATACTCTGTATTTTCTTCAGCCTTTTAAAAATGACAAAACCCTAAGTTACGAGTTTAAAAACAAAAATCCATATCCTGAAGAGATGTTAGAGAAATACTCAGCTACCATAAAAAGCAAGTTAAGATAGTTTTGGTGTATTTGTGATCTTTCTAAGAACCAATAGACCAAATATAGTAGAAAGTAGCCCCTGAAGAAAATTAGCCCTATAACCTAAAATATCGATCAACACACCTGAGGTTAAGTAAGCAATAACCTGAGAAGCAGAAACTACTAACGTATTTATTCCTACTATACTTCCTTCTTTATCCTTTGGAATATAGCTAAGTATCAAACTGTAAGGAATTACTGTAAGAGAACCAAGGCTTATTCCATAAATCACCGAAGCTATAAAAGCCATATTTATCCTTTGAGCTTGCGAAAATAAAAAACTACTTATACCAAATAGAGCAAGAAAAATCGCTGAAAGCTTCTCTTTAGGAAACTTGTCAGCAATAAAACCTGAAAAAAAGGTAGACAAAGCCGTTAAAACCCCAAAAATAACTAACACAACTATATACTCACTTAAGGAAGCTGAAAGAGCATCTTGAAAGAAAAGTAATATAAAAGAGCTTACAGAGGAGATACCATACCAAACAAAAAATTGTAAAAGGAAAAGTGTGAACCAAAATCTTCCCTTTAAGAACTCTATGTTTACAGTAAAATTTTGGAGACTTACTTTACTCTCCTTCTCAGGTATAAAAAAGAAAATTATTGCAGACAAAAAAATACTCCACTTTAACAAAGCAAAAGTCAAGTTAGAAGCGTGAGAAATAACAACTATAAAAATATATACCCCTTGGAAAAATTGAGAGGCAAAATTTAGAACACCTGTAGCCCTTGCAAAAAAATCTCTGCTAAAAAGGTCAGGAACCAAAGTTTGATACAGTGAGATAGCAGAGTAAAAAAATACATAAGTTAAAGTTAAGTAGAGAAATAACTCTGTAACATTTTTTGTCTTTTCTAAAAAATATATAGATAGAGAAAGAAAAAGAAGAGAAAAAACAATTAGATATTTTCTACCTTTTATTATTCTTTTTAACTTGTCCGATAAAAAACCTACAAAAGGTGGTATAAAGATACCTACTAAACTTCCCAAAGAAAGTAAAACTCCTATTTGGGACTTTGAAGCAACAAACTTGTTTATAAAAAATATCAAAGAAAAACCACGAAAAGCTTGAAAAAAGGAAAGACCAATTCCCCCAACACTCAGAAGCACTAAAATTTTTACAAAAAAATCTATCCTTATACTCTTCACAATAGAGTAATTTTATCACTGATAGCAAAAATATTGAAGAGCTGGTTAAATTACATATACCTCAGAAATCAGTCTCTGGGCCGTCTCTACCAAGTTATTTGAGGCATATCTTTTGGCATGATCTATAACTTTATCAATAATGCTATCAATTTTCTCTTTAGATAAAACTTGAGAAGCAAAATCTAAAATTATTTTAATTGCCTCTTTCAAAAATGCTCTCAACTCTTCTTCTTGTGAGCTTGCAATATTTCTATAAAAATATGGGAAATTTTGCCTTGACTCTGAAGGAAGATAAGAGAATAAATGTTTAACATCAGATAGACTTTCTGAAATAAATCTATCCCATTCTTTTACAAACTCATCTCTCTTACCTGATTTCTCAAACTCTAAAATCATCTCCTGCCAAGACATGAAGAAGTAATTTAAAAGATCAAGCTTTATATTATCTCCTAAAGGTAATGTTAATTTCTTATCAAGGACAGATTTTATCAACTGAAGCTTTCTCAACTCTCCAAAAGGTAAGACGTTTTCCACATCTTTAAGGGTTCTTCTTCCATCAAGAGCCCATAGCACAATATTCTCTTCAATTATGTCACTATATTTTATAGGTACATAAATTTTAGACATAAAAGGTTCCAGTTCTTGAGATAAGAATATAATCTTTCCTGTATCAATAACATTATTGATCTCGAGCTTCCTATAATTCTCTATAAAATGGAATACTTCTTTTATCACATTAAAATAATCATCAGGAGGAGCATCCTTAATTAAGGGGTAAACATTATACCACTCCACTTTTTTATCCTTAGTAAGTATTTCAAAAACAAGTTTATAAGTAGTTAATTTATTCAATTGCTCAGACCATTTTTTTCTAAAATCCCGTTCATTCTCCTTCTCCAAGGTAAATACGAAGTATCTCCAGAAAGTGTAGGTCCAGAATAAGTTGATGTTATCATCAATTCTTAGAAGATTCTTATTCTTTCTCAATTTCTCAATTACCCTAAGAGTTCTATACTCTCCATAAGGAGAATTCAAAATTATATCCTTCGTTGATCTGATTCCATCAAATAGTTCGCCTACTTTTCTCTCTTCCTCCAATAAATTAGCAGCATTTACAAAGAGAAATATCAAATCTCCCAAATACTCCATCAAATCAATGTCTTTTGAAACATCTACTAAAATGTGAAGAGGATCAAGATTTAAATTAGACTTAGGAGCTTTTTCATCAGGATAAAAGGCAAAAGTCCCATCTTTCCAGAGAGCAAGATGTAAAACAGCCTCCTCATCTTCGCAGTTGTCTGCCTTAATATGCTTTATTTTTCCATCCTCAAAATACACATCAGTCTTTTTTTTATCTTTTGTAAGTTGTAATCTACCAGTCTTTCTGCTAAAGGATAATATCTCCATAACCTCCCACAAGGAGACACTCTTCAAATCTCCACTAAGTCCCATACTTGTTCCCCTTTCTTTAACAATTTATAAATAAGGGGAAGGCTCCCATTTTTGAACCTTCCCCTTACCTTAAATTATATCACAACTTTAATATTAATTTAAGTTAGTTTAAATAAGTTCTAAAATATTTTGCAAACAAATCAAAAATCTCAGGAGTTATTCTAAAGCCTTGTTTTCCTTCCACTATTACCACATCATCAATATAAAAATCAAGATTGGGATTACTGGGGATCTCTACATATAAAGCTAAGTCAAGTATATTAACCCCAGCAGGTATCTGATAAGTCCCTGCAAGCTCTACCCATTTACCACCTGGCACCTCATTGTCATGCTTTATCCAATCATATTGAGTACTACTATCACTGTCATATTTTCTTCTCATTGTAATACCAACATGCTGTGGTAAATCTGAATTATGTTTTACCCATACAGATATACTATAAACCTTACCTGGTTTCAAAATATCTTTTAATTGAATTTGAGCCCCGTTCCAACCTGCGGTTCTTCCTGTGACATATAAGCTATATTTCCCTGTATGAGCATCTTTATCCACTACAGCTACAGACACTCCCTCTCCATTAGGAGTCCACCCTTCAGTCTTTCCAGATTCAAAAGTAGTGATAAGAATAGCATTAGGCACATTAGGAACTTCCTTTGCTACTTCCTTTACAGCTTCCTGAGGTACAGTAGTTTGTACAGCAGTCTCTTTAGGAGTACAACCAGCAATTATAAAAACAAATCCTAACACTAAAAGGATGCTAAAAAGCTTTTTACACATTTTGGCACCTCCTCCTCTCTAAATTTTTAATAAGAGGGGGTTTTATACCCCCCCTCTTTTACTGTTTAAAGAAAAATTGCTCAGGGAAAGAATTCAACTCAGATCTAAATGGGTCATCCCAAAGTATCCCATCTGGTACATTTCTTAGCTTGTTGTTCACTATTACCAGTTGAGGAATACCTCCTACGGTTCCAATTATCCATATGTTCTTTCTATGTAAAGCTATAATCTGTCTTATAATTGTGTCTCTCCTTCTTGCGTCAACGGTTCTATTGAATTCATCCCATAGATCATAGATCTTTCTTATATCACCTGTAGGCTCCTCTCCTTCTTGTCCCTTAGTCCAATACCATCTTGCGTAAAGTGGTGCCCATGGCCCATCGGTCCATGTACCAAGAAGTCTTCCTGGAGATATGGCTACATTGCTCATTCTATCCAAAACCCAGACTCCTATTTCTATATCTCCCGAGTTACATTGAGTAGTATACAAACTCCTATCCACTTGCTTTATAATGGTCTTAATACCGATCGCTTCCCAATAACTCTTGATAAGCTCCATAGTACTCATATTAGCACTACCAGGATATGTGGTAAAACTTACCACAAGCTCAATTGGTTTTCCGTCAGGACCAATTCTAAATCCATCCTTACCAACTTTAAGTCCCATAGCATCAAGTAATATTTTGGCTCTTCCAGGATCATATTGAGCATATGCTTGAGCCCATGCCTTATCATAATAGGCGGAGCCTGGTGGAATAGCTGCCTGCATTGGCACTCCAAGTCCAAAGAATAAAATCTTGTTTATTTCTTCTCTATTTATGGCAAGAGAAAGTGCTTGTCTAAACCTCACATCCTGGAATAACTTTCTTTTTACTGGATCCTTTACGTTTTGGTTCAAATATATGGCTGGGTCTGCACCTGTGCCTGTTCTCCATACAAGAATCCTATAATTACCTTTTTCTTTATTCTGCATAAATAACGTATAGTTAGGCAATCTCATGTGGCGAGCCTGAAAATCTATCTCTCCTGCCACAGCCTTCATATTAATCATCTCTGCATCACTTACAAGATAATGAACTACTCTATCAATATAGGGCAATTGATTTCCCTCAGTGTCTACTACAGGATAGTATGGATTTCTCTCCATTACAAACGCTGGTTCATTGGGACTCTTACTTACAATCTTCCAAGGAGACATGGTAGGCAAATCAGGATTCTGAATATAATCGATCATAAACTGGAATAATTCATACCATTTATTAAAACCTTTCTGCTTTGCGAGAGCCTCCAGCTTATCCTTTGGAGTATATTTCGGATGGAACTGCATTAAGTAATGTTTTGGAGCATAGAAAGCAAAAGAACCTTTTGAGTTGTCAATAAACCATCCCTGGGTAGGGAAAGTATAAATAAACATTGGATTTGGATTCTTAAACTCAATTCTAAAAGTGTAATTATCTACTTTTACAAATTTAGCCCTAACACCATCTTGGACAAAAGCAGAAGGAAAAGTAGGAGTTAACTCTTCATTTCCAATTACATCCTCGTACCAGAATATTACATCGTCGGTAGTCATAGGCTGACCATCGGACCACTTCAAACCCTCTCTTAACTTAAAAGTGAAAACTCTACCGTCTTTAGAAATTGTATATTTCTCTACCAACCATGGAAGAATGGTCTTACTATCTGATGCCCATCTCATCAAGTTATTTGCATCATAGCAAATCTTAGCTATTCCCCATCTATCTCCAGGCCCCATCCAAGCTCTCCTAAGGGTTCCACCATAAACTCCTACTTCTTCTAAAGGTTTAACCACAATAGGATTCTTAGGTAATCTCTGCTCTACCGGTGGAAGTTTTCCTTCCTTTACAAGAGCGGCAGTCATAGGAGACTCATTATATTTTTTCTGTCCTACAATAGTGTTCCCAAAAATTAATATGAAGATTAAAAGAATGCTTAGGAATTTAAAACATTTCATAATTTTTACCTCCCCCTTAACTTATAGGCACACCACTTAAAGTTAATTCTTTAGCAAAATGGCATGCCACATAATGTTCATTGCCAACATCAATTAACTCAGGTCTCACCTCCCTACAGATATCCTTTGCGTAGTTGCATCTTGGATGGAAATAACAACCCAAAGGAGGATTGGAAGCATCAGGAACCTCACCCTTTAGTAAAATTCTGCGAGTCTTAAGTTTAGGATCTGGTTTAGGAACCGCAGAAAGTAATGCTTCGGTATATGGATGCTTAGGACTTTCAAAAATTTCTTCCGTTTTTGCTAATTCTACAATCTTTCCTACATACATTACTGCTACTCTATCACATATATGCTCTACCACCGAAAGATCATGGGAAATAAAAAGATAAGTTAACTTAAATTCCTGCTGAAGATCCATAAGCAAGTTTAAAACTTGAGCTTGAATAGAAACGTCAAGAGCAGAAACAGGCTCGTCACAAACTACAAGCTTAGGGTTTAAAGCAAGTGCTCTTGCAATACTTATCCTCTGTCTTTGTCCTCCCGAAAAAGCATGAGGATACCTCTTCATATATTCTGGTCTTAGGCCTACTTTTTTCATGAGATCTGCCACTCTATCATCAAGATCTTTGCCTTTTGCTATATTATTTACAATCAGAGGTTCTCCTATAATGTCCCTCACTGTCATTCGAGGGTTTAAAGATTTAAAAGGATCTTGAAATATCATTTGCATATATTTTCTTACATCTTTCAACTCTTTTGGAGAAAGCTTTGCCACATTTACCTCTTTTCCATCTATATGTAGTATTACATCCCCATCGGTAGGGTCATAAGCCCTCAAAATTACTTTTCCTGTAGTAGTCTTACCACAGCCAGACTCTCCTACAAGGCCAAGCGTTTCTCCTTCTCTAATAAAAAAACTTATGTCATCCACAGCTCTTATTGTTGCTACTTTTTTCCTCAAAAAACCTTTGGTCACTGGAAAGTACTTTTTCAGATTTCTTACCTCTAATAACAAGTTATCCATGATTCTTCACCTCTCCATAAAGCAAACAACTTACTTTATGTCCTGGTTTCACCTCTACAAGCTCTGGAATCCTTACATCACATAGACCTTTAATAAATTCAGGACATCTGGGATGAAAAGTACAACCTGTAGGAAGATTATAAGGATCTGGAACTATCCCTTTTATGGCTTTTAACCTTTTCCCCTTAACTTTCTTGCCAATTTTAGGAATAGATTCTAACAATGCTTTAGTATAAGGATGCATAGGACTGTAAAATATCTCTTCCACTGGGGCGCTTTCTACAATTTTTCCTAAATACATTACAATAACCTCTTCAGCCATCTCAGCTATTACTCCTAAGTTATGAGTTATCATCATAACAGCCATGCCAAATTGTTTTTGTAACTCTTTAAGAAGTTCAAGGATTTGAGCTTGTATAGTAACATCCAAATTTGTGGTCGGCTCATCTGCTATAAGGAGCCTTGGTCTACAAGAGAGCGCCATTGCAATCATAGCCCTCTGAAGCATTCCCCCACTAAACTGATGAGGATACTCGTCAATTCTCAGCTCAGGCCTTGGTATTCCTGCAATCCTCATTAAATCAATTACTGCTTCTCTTGCGGATTTTTTATCTAATTTTTGATGAAGCATTATAGCTTCCATTATTTGTTCTCCTACAGTGTGTACAGGAGAAAAAGAAGCACCTGGCTCCTGAAATATCATAGCTATCTCTTTCCCTCTAATACTTCTTATTTCGTCTCCCTTAGGATCTAATTTTGCTATATCTATGACTTGTCCATCTTTGTATAACAAAATCTCTCCTTGAATCTTACTTCTTGGACCTGTAAGTTTTAAAATGGAAAGCGCAGTTACACTTTTCCCACATCCTGATTCTCCCACTACTCCAAGGGTTCTTCCAGGCTTAATCTCAAAACTTATCCCATCCACAGCTCTTACCGTACCCTCATCTAATACGAAATAAGTTTTTAAATCCTTAACCTCTAAGAGTTTATCCATCTCAATTCCTCCCTACCTTGCATAAGGATCTGCAGCATCTCTCAAACCATCACCCACAAAGTTAAAAGAGAGCACCACCAAAATCACAAAGAGTACAGGTAGCAATAGCCAAGGAGCTAAAGCTACAGTCCTAAAATTTTGAGCATCCTGTATTAAAACACCCCAACTTATGGCAGGAGGTCTTATACCTAACCCTAAGAAGCTTAGGGAGGTCTCACCTATTATCATGCTGGGTATGGATAAGGTTAAAGAGGCTATAATGTGACTTAGAAAAGAAGGAAGTAAATGTCTAAAGATTATCCTTCTCTCACTTGCTCCAGCAAGTTTTGCAGCAGTTACAAAATCTTCCTCACGGAGGGATAGAAACTTACTCCTTACCTCCCTTGCCAATCCAGTCCAGCCAATAAAAGAAAGAATTATAGATATAGCAAAATACACTTTTACAGGAGACCAGTTAGCAGGAACAGCAGCTGAAAGAGCCATCCAGAGAGGTAGGGTAGGAATACTGCGCAATATTTCTATTATTCGTTGAATAATGATATCAAAAGGACCCCCATAATACCCTGAGATTCCTCCTATAATGATGCCAAAAAGAAAGCTTAAAAATATCCCTACAAGCCCTACCGTAGTAGATATGCGGGTTCCATATATAACTCTAGAAAATACATCTCTTCCTAAACTATCAGTTCCAAAAAGAAATATGTGTCCACCCTCTTCCACTCCAAAAAGATGTATATTTGTTCTAAATAAGCCCAAAAGCTTATATTCATGCCCCCTTACAAAAAATTTTATATTATACTTTCTAGATTTATCCTCAGTATAAATTCTTCTTAATGTATTGGGATCTACCTCCATTTTATATGCGTATACAAAAGGTCTCAGGTGAATTCCCTGCTCATCTACAAAATGGATCCTTTGAGGAGGAGCAAGAACATACCTTACATCATACTTATAGGGATCATAAGGTGCAAAAAACTCACAAAAAGCTGCAATAATATAAAAAATTATTAAAACTACTAAGCCGATGATGGCGAGCTTATTTCTTCTAAATCTCCACCACATCAACTTCCATTGAGAGGCAACATAAATCTTCTCTTCTTTTTCAGGTATTTCTTCTATAAATTCCTCTTTCCTTTCAATCTCCGCCATTTTTGCACATCCCCCTTATTCATACCTTACACGAGGATCTACCCAAGCAAGAAGTAAGTCGGATATTAAAGTGCCTAACATTGTTAGAAAACTTAACATAAGTAAAAAAGCCCCAGCCAAATACATATCTTGATTCCTCAAAGCTTCAAGAAGCAAAGGGCCAGAAGTAGGGAGATTTAAAACTATAGCTGTAATTTCAGCTCCTGAAACAAGGAATGGAAGAGACCAACCAACAGTACTTATAAAAGGAATCATAGCAACCCTTAAAGGATACTTAAATATTACTTTCCATTCCTTCAAACCTTTTGCCCTGGCTGTCAAAACATAGGGTTTATTTATCTCATCCAGAAGATTTGCCCTCAAAGTTCTTATCATTCCAGCAGTATTTGCTAATCCGATAATCACCACAGGCACCCATATATGTTTTAACATATCTACAAACTTAGCAAAACTCCATTTAGCCTCTAAATATTCTGGCGAAAAAAGCCCTGTCAGATTTTGGCCAAAGTAAGCATAAGCAACCCAGAGAAGAATCAAAGCAACCATAAAAGCAGGTACCGAAAGTCCAATATAACCTAAAAAGGTAAAAAGATAATCGCCAAAAGAATATTGATGAGTGGCAGAATAGGTACCTATCAGAAAACCTACTACCCAGATAAAAATAAGGGTAAAAAGAGATATAACAAAGGTAATAGCAAGTCTTTCACCTATAAGCTCACTAACTGGTCTATTATATAGTAAAGATCTTCCAAAATCTCCATGCAAAACATTCCAAATCCAAAGAAGATACTGCTCCCATATAGGTTTATCAAGGCCATACTGTTTTTTAAGAGCTTCTATAGTCTCCAAATTCACCGATTCACCACTCGTGGCAAGCTGAGCAATATATGAAGTTAAAAAATCACCAGGAGGAAGTTGAATAACTACAAAGACAATTATGGATACAAAGAAAAGAGTCAATAACATATAGAGAATTCTTCTTATCAGATATTCCTTCACTTCATTGTCCTCCCCTTATTGAGAGAGTAATTTTTTTACCCCTTAAAAAATATTTCGTTTAATAAAAACGTTTGCTAATCGTTTTGTTTAAAATATACATTATATTTTTAAAAAAGTCAACCCTTAGAAAAAGCAAGAAAATTCTTGAAATATTCTTAAAAAATTCATAGAATAAAAAAAATTCATTATAGTATTTATGTAAAATTTAAATTTATGACTTAAAAATAAAAAGGAGGAGCGTTGGAAGAATGAGAAAAAGGGAAAATAAATCACCAACAATGAAAGATGTAGCCAGGCTCGCTGGCGTTTCTATAAGTACAGTATCACATGTCATAAACAAGACCAGATATGTGGAACCTGAAACAAGAGAAAAAGTTTATCAAGCAATAAAAACTTTAGGGTATAGACCTAACATTCTTGCTAGCAGTTTAAGAAAGAGAGTAACTAACACTATTGGTTTGATTATTTCTAATATTACAAACCTTTTCTATCCTGAGGTAGTGCGGGGAGTTGAAGACCTTTTAGCAAAATATAATTATAACCTTATTTTATGTAACTCTGACGAAGATGTGGAAAAAGAGAAAAACTACATAGAGGTTTTATTTAGTAGAAGAGTAGATGGACTTATAATTACTCCTAGCAAAAGTAGTGAGACAAGAGAAAATCTTGACCTCTTTAGAGAAAAGAATATTCCTGTAGTCCTTGTGGACAGAAAAATTGAGGGATTAGAAGAAGATGTTGTTCTTGCGGATAACATAGAAGGGACATATGAAGCAATAAGTTATCTCATAAGCTTAGGACATAAAAGAATAGGAATAATAACAGGTCCATTAGATACAACTACAGGTTGTGAAAGACTCGAAGGATATTTAAAAGCCTTAGAAGATAAGGGGATTAAGAAGGATGATAACCTTATATACGAAGGAGACTTCAAAAAAGAAGGTGGTTATAAGGGAGTAGAAGCTCTACTTAACATAAACAATCCACCCACCGCTATATTTACCAGCAATAACCTTATGGCCTTAGGTGCTCTTAAAAAGATAACAGAACTTGGATTAAAAATACCTCAGGATCTTTCTTTAATATCCTTTGATGACATGGACTGGTTCCCGTATTTCTCTCCTCCTCTAACTGCAGTCTATCAGCCAGCCTATGAATTGGGCGAAACTGCAGTAAAATTACTTTTCGAAAGATTAAAGAGAGGAAGAAAAAAAAGAAAAGAGGTAAGATTACCTACAAAGTTAATTATAAGAGAATCTTGTGCACCCCCTAAATAGTTTGAACTACAATGAAGGTTTATGAGGCCTACTTAGATATAGAAACTACAGGATTAAGTCCTATATACTCAGACATTACTGTAATTGGAATATACCTTGAAAATTCAGAAGATTCTATCTTTATTCAACTTATTGGAGATGACATCACTCCATATAACTTATCTTATATTATGGAGAAGGTTCACACTATATACACCTATAATGGGTCTCGATTTGATCTGCCCTTTATCAATGCTAAACTGGGAATAAATTTAGAAGATTATGCCTTTCATGAGGATCTTATGTATAGATGCTGGAAAAGAGGATTATATGGAGGTCTAAAAAAGGTAGAAGAAAGATTGGGAATTGAGAGAAAATTAAAAGAGGTAGATGGAAGAATGGCAGTAATACTCTGGTATAAATATATCAGGCACAATGACATCAATGCACTAAGATTACTACTAGAGTACAATAAAGAGGATGTCATGAACTTAAAAATATTAAAGGAGAAACTATACAGTTTTTAGTCTTTAATCCAACATTGATAATCCTCTTCAAAAATATCCGAAAAAAGGGAAAAAGAAAGAGCTCTACATCCAATACAATCCTCTACATTACATAAATGACACTTTCCCTTTAAATTATCTTTAGTAAATTCAGCCCTAAATTTCAAAATCCTCTCATATACATCAGAAAAACTTTCATTAGTTAAATTTCCCAGTACTATAGGAAACCTTCTACAAGGATAGACATCTCCATTGGGCATTATGGCACAAGATTCTCCTAAATTACAAAGAGCTCCAAGGATTCTGTTTTCTTCAAAATCAATGTAAAAGGCCCTATAAGGCAGTAAATCTTCTGGGGCAAGATCTGCCCATGTAGCAACTCTATCAACTACCTCATACCATTCGTCAGACCCTAAAACCATGTCCTTTATCTTTAAGCCTTCCCCAATAGGTATAAATCTCTCTAAAATAAAACCCTTTGCCCCCAAAGTCTGTGCCAACCTATACATATCATCCAATTCTCTATAATTGTATTTTGCAATGGTAAACATAAAAAGAAAATCATATCTGAGATTTTTTAAATTACCAACAACTCTTTGAAAATTCCCTCTACCTCTTATCAAATCATTGGTTTCTTCCTTTGCTCCTTCAAGAGAAACCTTAATATACTTTAGCTTTTCATAACTTTCTTCTATTACCTTGTTAGGTGATAGTATCCCGTTAGTTATGATGTTTATTTCGTGTACAATATCTACCTTATTTAGAGTTTTTAAAATTTGATTAAGATGAGGATAAATGAGTGGTTCTCCACCTGTAAGATTTACAGAAAGCCTATCAAAACCTTCTTTTTTCAAAAAAGTAGCTATATCTTCAATAATATGAACTAACTTCTCAAAAGGAAGCTCCCTGCTCCTATCAAAATTTTCTTGGTAACAATGTCGACACCTTAAATTACAAAAATCTGTTATATGCCACTGAAAAGAAAATTCTTTAATCATGATCAAAAAACCTTTGATATAATAACCAGAGATAGGAGGTGATAAAATGGCTGAGTGTAGAATTGAAAAGAACTTGAAAAATTGTAATTGTACTTATGAACCATGTCCCAGAAAAGGCATTTGTTGTGAATGTCTCGCCTATCATCGCAGCCATGGAGAACTTCCTGCATGTTATTTTCCTCCTGAAGTAGAAAAAACCTATGATAGATCTATTAGAAGATTTGTATCCCTATACAAATAAGGGAGGATCTTCAATCCTCCCTCTCCCCTCTTGGATCCACATGCACTGTAACCTGTGAATTTTCAATCTTTGCTTTGATCTCATCCTGTACCCTTAAAGCTAAGTCATGAGCTTCCTTTACTGTTAGGTTATTATCTACCTCTATGTGTAGAGTAATATATTTTTCATTTTGATAATCATGTACTGATAGGTCATGATAATTTAAAACTCCAGGAGTATTTATTACAATATCGTCAATCTTTTTCACAAGTTCATCACTTGGAGCCTCTCCAATCAAAAAATTAGTTGCACTTTTTATAAGATCTACACCTACCCATGCAATAAGGAGAGAGACAAAAACTCCCAAAATACCATCAAGCCTATAAAATCCTAATTTACTTCCCACAAGTCCTATTGCTACAAGAAGGGTCGCAATAGCATCACTTCTATGGTGCCATGCATCGGCAATTAATGTGGTAGCATCAAATTTTTTACCTAAGTAGATAGAAAATCTTGCCATCCATTCTTTGAATAAAAAGGAGATTATTAAAAGAATGAAAATTAATAAGTCAAACTCAACTTTTTGAGGTTTTAGCAACCTATTAAAGGAGGATAAAACAAGATCATAAGCAACGATCAGCAGTAAGAATGCAATTATAAGAGTAGCTATTTGCTCTATTCTACCATGTCCATATGGATGCTCCTTATCTGCAGGTTTGCTCCCTAACTTAAAGCCAAGAATAACAACAATCGAAGTTAGTACATCAGATAGAGAATGAAAAGCATCTGCAATTAATGAAATACTACCCAAATAAAGTCCAGAGAAATATTTAAACAAAAACAAAATGAAATTACCTATTATGCTTACCCAACCTTCTAAGTATCCGGCATATTTTTTACTATATCCCTTTTTACTTAAAATCTTTTTTACTATCCACTCATTAAAATTCATAATTGCCTCTCCTCAAACAAAAAGCTTCCTACTCTAAAAAGTAGGAAGCTTGTACACCTTTCTAACATAAATTATACAAAGAACAATTATATTCCTTTTAATAATTTATGTCAAAAAATTAAAGATTAAAATCTTTTAATGCATCAATCATAGCCCTTATATTTTCTCCTGGAGTTCCAGGAGATACTCCACCTCCAGCAGAAAGAATTATCCCTCTCTTCATTCCATAATCTCTCAACACTCTCTCTACACTCCTTTTTACATCCTCTTTGCTTCCATTGACCAATACATCTAAAGGAGGAATGTTACCCATTAGACAAATCTTGCCTTGGGTTAAATTATAAACATCTTTTATGTTCTGTAAGTGAGTAAAGTTAAATATATTAATACCAAGATCTGGTAAATATTTATAGTAAACGTTATTATTCGTATCATTATGGTAAATTTTTATAGGATAATCAAAGCTTGAGAATATTTTTTTAAGGTACGGATGCGCAAATTCAAGATAATCCTCTTCTGAGAAAAATCCTACAATATCATCAAGTACGAGTATTCCCTCTACATCATGAAGAACCTCTATTTGAGCAGTAAGAAAATCAATTACCAAACTGGTAACTACCTCAAGAAGTTTTTTGGCCTCCTCAGGATATAATTTCACTGAAACTAAAAATTCTGTAACACCCATCAAATGGGAGGCAATTGCAAAAGGCCCTCTGGCAGCAACAATCTTTATCTTCTCTCCCATTTCTTTCACTTTAGGCTCAATATATCTATAGTATTCAAGAACAATAGGCATAAAACCATCTGTCTTAGGATTTGGCTTTTTTAAATTATTAACAAAATCAGGCAGATCATCGGCAGATTTCAATATTGGCTCTATGTTAGGAGTGGCATCAGGTTTAAAAATAATCTTAGCCCCAAACCCAGAAGGCTCTTGTGCCATTCCAAACTCTACCCAAAAGTCAGGGATAAAAATAACCTCAGGAAATCTTTTCTTAATCTCTCTGTAAGCCTCAAGCCATATATCAGGAATAAAGTAAAACTGCATATGGGGAATACCTAAGTAACCAGGAATCCAGGGACTATCTACAATGAGAGCAATAGGAATCTCCTTAGGTTCTTTTAGATTTGCACAATCCAATAAAATTTGCCAATCCTTTTCTCTCACCCTTATATACCTCCCTTAAGGATATATTTTTCTACCTTTTTCGTCAGGTATTCCTGTCCTTCTAAAGAAATATGTATTTATAACATCTCTCCATTCTTTTGCATGTTCTACCTGCATATTCAATCTTTGTAAAACCCTTTCATATGTCTTATCATCAATCTTACCCTTAAGCTCAATCCATCTTCTTCTAATCTCTTCTGCCTCTTCTACCCCTTCAAAATGCAAATCATAATAAGTCTGAAGCAAAGTTTTTCCTGACTTTAACCTATAATTATAAGGTACTCTATGGAAAAATAATAAAAGCTCTTCAGGACAAGTATCTATGCTATCATAAATTTCCCTCCAGGGAGAGTGATACTGAAGAGTATACCCTGTACCTCTTGAAGATCTGTCAACACCTATTGCTTCGTAATTTGCTCTGTGATAAGTGCCCCATTTTGAGTATTCATATCCCTCAGGATTAGGCCCATAGTGATGCCCTGGATTTACCATCCATCCAAGTCCTAAAGGAGTAGTATACTTTTCATAAGCCTTATGGGAATTTAATAACATATATGATATGTTCTCAACCACTTTTTCATCATCTCCAAAAGTTAACTTTATCCATCTCTCTACAATTTTTTCTATCTTCTCATCAGGATTCCAAGCCAACTCTCCAAAAGTGTACAAATTAGCTTGAGCAAGGTCATGTCCTGTCCAATTAATATTATCCCCTACATTTGACACTCCTGCCATACCATTATTTTTTATTTTAAAAACACTTCCCTTTAATATTTCTTTTACTTCTGATCCCTTCCCCTTTGCATAAGTATCAAATTCAAGAATCTCTTTCCACAAGACACCTAAATAGCATAAATGTATTTGTTGCCCTGTATATTCTTGAGTTATTTGCAATTCTAATATTTGATTAGTTTGTTCAAGTCCTCCAAAAAGGGGATTTACAGGCTCTCTAACTTGAAAATCCATAGGTCCATATTTTATTTGCACTATGACATTATCCATAAATTTACCATCAAGAGGCTTAAAATTATCATAAGCAGCTTTTGCTCTATCAGTTTTCACATCTCTCCAATCTTGCAGACAATTATAAACAAAGGCTCTCCATATAACAAACCCACCATAGGGTTCTAAAGCCTCTCCTAACATATTTGCTCCATCAGCATGAGTCCTGCCGTACATGTGAGGCCCTGGATTAAATTCCGAGTCAGCCTTTACTAAAAAACCACCAAAATCTGGAATATACTCGTATATTTCATCGACTTTAGTCTTCCACCATAACGAGACTCTCTTATCAAGAGGATCAGCAGTATTTAAACCACCAAGGTATATAGGAGAAGCAAAATTAATAGAAAGATAAATCTTAATACCATAAGCCGAAAAAATCTTAGCAAGTTCTTTTAATTTTTTTAAATAAGGTATTGTCAACAATTCTACCTCTTTTTTCTTCACATTAACATTGTTAATAACTATCCCATTAATTCCAATTGATGACAGCAATCTTGCATAGTCTTTAGTTCTATCATTAATAATTATTTTATTATCCTTAAAAAATATAGAGTTTCCCGCATATCCCCTTTCCACACTTCCATCAAGGTTGTCCCAATGATTCAAAATTCTAAATTTCAAAGAAGGATTACTCAAAAAATTTATTTTATCTATATCTTCACCCAGCTTTAACTTCTCAATTAATTTAAATACTCCGTAAATAAGGCCAACGTACTCCTTAGCAGTAAGTATCAAAATACTATTTTCTCCAAACTCAACTTTCTTAATTAAAAACCCTTCCTCTCCTAAAGAAAATTCAAATTCATCAAGACCTTTTAAAACTTTCCTAACATCCGATAATTTTCCAATTAATACAAAATTAGAAGTGTTTGCAAATGTGTTCCTAAAAATTTTAGGTTTAATACCTAAAGAATAGGTTAGAAAATCTCTTAATTCCTTCAAAGGCAAATTCAAGCTATTATCCCCCAGAACAACAATATTACCAAAGATCCTTCTATACTTATCTCGATACTTGTTAAGATCAGTATATTCTAACCAACACATGCTATAAGGTTTAATTTCAGCCATAAAATTCACATTCCTCCCTTTTTACATTTTCAAAAATAAAAAGGAAAAAATATAATTAAAACTAACATCTTTAATTTTATTTTTGAACATTATTGCTACCCCCTTGGTTCAATAATCATAGTGTTTGTTTTACATTATACATTATTTAAAATCGTTCATGCAAATGTTTTAAAAAGAAATATAGTAACACTTTAATATATTAGTAAACAAAACTAAAAATCTATTTCTATACATTTTATTAAAAAAGTAGTAAAATAATAATCAAAAAAAGATAGAGGTGAGACAAATATGCCCTTGAAAGTGACGAAAATAGACGAATATATAACAGTTCTTCAAACTCCTGACTATCCTTTTACATCAAACAGTTATCTAATTACTTTAAAAAACAAAGAGGAGAAAGTAAATATACTAGTAGATCCTACTCCTCAGCAGTATTTTAAAGATTTAGTGTTATCTCTAAATGAACTTATAGGTGGGGTAGAAAACTTAGATATTATCTTTTTGAACCATCAAGATCCTGATCTTTCATCATCAATAGCTCCCCTTATGGACATGAGCAAAAATTCTATACTCATCACTTCTGAAGATACATGGCGACTTATAAGATTTTATGGTTTAAACCGAGAAAGATTCCAACCTATAGAGTATTTTCCTAATAGAAGAGTAATTCTAAAAACCGACGATACTTTAGAATTTATTCACACACCTTTCTGCCATTTTAGAGGAGCATGGATGCTATATATACCCGAAAGAAAAGCCCTATTCTCGGGAGATCTACTTGGAGGATTATCAAGTAAAGAGCCAAATGGTATATATGCTACAGAAAACTCTTGGGAAGGTATAAAGTTATTCCACGAGATATATATGCCCTCAAAAGAGGCCCTTAGGCTCGCAGTAGATAAAATAGGTAGATTAACTCCTCTTCCTGAACTTATTCTACCTCAACATGGAGATATAATTAGAAAAAATCTAATACTTGATTTTTTGGCAAAACTTAATGATCTTGAGGTTGGATTGGATTACCTCAAAAAACATGAGGAACAACACCAAACTTATTTGTTTGCATTCAATGAAATCTTACAGAATATTAAAAATAGTTATCCAAACCGAGATAAATTAATGCAAAAGTTAAAAGAATTAAATTCTTCTCCATTCTTCCCAGAGCTTATTCACTTTGAAAATGGAGTTGCAACAGAATTTAGAATTCAGCCAGAAACAGCCCTTGAATTGCTTTTTGAAAAATTCAAAGAAGATGCAAAACCAGAAGAAAAAGAAAACCTCAGAATTGATATAATAAAAACTCTTAGGAAGTATAATTTAGAGATACCTGAAGGAATTCTCACAGAAAGACAAAGAACTACAGAAAGTCCGTTAAGAAGGTTGTTCAAAATCTTTCAGAGGTGAGATCATATGCCTATATATGAATATAGATGTAAAGATTGTGGAGAAAAATTTGAAAGATTAATAATGGGAGAGGAAAAAATAACATGCCCTAAATGTGGTAGTGAAAACGTTATGAAATTACTATCACTTTTTGCAACCCAAGGACTTTCTTCAGGATCCTCTTGCTCTTCTTGTTCAGGAGGAAGCTGTAGTTCTTGTAGATAAAAACGAAAGGGAGAGCTTAAAACTCTCCCTTAAAATTTAATAAGTTCGTATTCTCTTTTTCCAAGTCCTATTTCTTCAGCATACTTTAATTGCCAACTCCAATCTATATTAGGATGTACAGCCCTCAACTTATCCTCTCCAGGATTAAATCCAGATTTTAAGGCAGTATTGCTTAATCCAATTTGGTTATTTATAAGATCAGAAGAAGCTTGATCTATGGCTACAATATCCCAACCCCCTAAAATTCCCACATCAGGTACTAAATTTGCATCGTGCCAACCTGCGCAATCACAATCAGGCGAAACATCCATAACAAAATTAATAAAGGCATATTTAGGCTCTTTCTGCTTTAAAATACCATAAGTAAACTCAGCCATCTTCTCCTGAAGCCCAATGGCAGATTCATTCCATAAGATTTTTATGGCAGAGGTAGGACACACCACAGCACACTCTCCACATCCTATACAAAGATCAGGTCTTGTCAAAACTGACTTCTTATTTACCATTTCTAATGCTCCTGTGGGACAATGAGTGACACATCTTCTACAACCTATACATAAATTAGGATTAGGATTTGGCTTAAATTGAGCATGTTGCATCTGCTTCCCCGATCTCGGAGCGCATCCCATACCCACATTTTTTATAGCTCCCCCTAATCCTGTGGACATATGACCTTTCACATGGGTTAATACTAAAAGGAAATCAGCATCATATATGGCACCTGCAACCTTTACCTTCTTAAAATGTTTCAAGTTAACCTCAACTTCTTTGTAATAATCCCCGTTAATACCATCTGCTATTATTAAGGGCGCCCCAACCGAGGAGTAACCAAAACCGTTATATATAGCAGACTCTAAATGATCAACAGCATTTGCACGTCCACCTTTGTACAAAGTATTGGCATCGGTAAGAAAGGGTTTTCCTCCTAATTCCCTGACGGCCTCTACAGCTTGCCTTACAAAAATAGGCCTTATAAAAGCATGGTTTCCTGGTTCACCAAAAGTAAGCTTGATTGCTACAATATCTCCTTTTTCTAATCTACCTTCTATTAACTTCTTTGTTAGCCTTTTAATTTTACGCACCAAAGATTCATTTTCATTTGTAGCCCTCATTGATACAAAATATAAAGGTGCTTTCATTGCCAAAACCTCCTGCATTATATGGATTTTAAGGCATCTACAAATAATGTAGGTATCTCGTCACCTATTCCAATAAAATGTATTTCCTCAAAAACTCCAGGATTATCTTTTAAAAATTCTACTACTTTATTAACAATTATTTTAGTCCCTAACTGAGGCGGAAAACCAAAAATCCCACAACTTACTGCTGGTATACTCAAGCTCTTAATATTTTTTTCTTTTGCTAAAGTGAGAACACTCTCAATAGCCTTTTCTAACTTTTTCTCCTCGTCTCCCTCTCCCCATCTTGGACCCACAGTATGAATTACATATTTAGCCTTAAGTTTTCCTGCGGAAGTGATAGTAGCGGAACCAACAGGCAATGGACCATACTTTTCTACATATTCATCGCTTTCTTTTTGTATTACCTCTCCACCAGCTCTTACAATAGCCCCTGCTACTCCTCCCCCATGTTTCAAATAAGAGTTTGCCGCATTTACTATAGCCTCAACCTCTTCTTGAGTAATATCACCCTTAACCACCTTTAACTTTACACCATTAATTTCTCTTTCATATAAAACATCCATGCCCATTCACCTCCATAAAGTTCATATAGTAAATTATATCAATAAGGTGAATGGGCATGGACTTAGAAAATGATTAAGTATATAAATAACACTTAACTAATCTACCATCTACCTCTACATCAGGCACTGGATTCTTACATTTTTCCATTCTATATTGACATCTACTTATAAATTTACAACCCTTCATCTGATATTCTTCCTCTTCCAGAGTAAGAATCTTTATATCCTTAGTCCATTTCTTCTTAGGATCTGGCTCTGGTATAGATTCCTTAAGAAGCATTGTGTATGGATGTTTTGGATCCATCAACACCTTTTCTACAGGTCCTATTTCTACTATCTCTCCCCTAAACATTATAGCTATTTTATCACTTACATAGTAAGCAGTAGCAAGATCATGAGTAATATAAAGAACACTTACCCCCCTTTTTTCTTTAAGATCTTTAAATAAGTTTACTATTGACATTCTTAGAGACGCATCAACCATAGAAACAGGCTCGTCAGCAACAAGTAGAGTCGGATTTGTCAAAAGGGATCTTGCTATAGAAATTCTCTGTAATTGTCCTCCTGAAAACTCACTAGGGTATTTGTCTTTTACTTCATTCCATGTTAATCCCACAAGATTTAATGCAGACTCTATAACTTCTTCAGGCTTTTCGCTTATACCAAAATTTCTTACAGTCTCTATCAAGTAATTACTAACTCTCCTCAACGGGTTAAAGGTCTCAAAGGGGTTTTGGAATACTGCCTGTACTTCTTTTCTTAATACATTATTAGACTTTTCCTTCTGCAATTCAAACATATCTTTTCCCTTGTATAATATCCTACCACTAGTAGGCTCTAAAAAGCCAAGTATTATCTTCGCTACTGTTGTTTTCCCACTTCCACTCTCACCTGCTAATGTAAATATTTCGGAGTTTCCTATCTCAAAGTTTACATTATTTACAGCTCTAATCCTTATCCTGGAAAATACACTTCCAATAGTAAACACCTTATTTAAATTTTCAACTTTTAAAAGTAATTCTTGTTTCATGGCTATTCCCTCTCCTTTGAATATAAAAAGCAAGCAACTCTGTGATTTGAATCTATGTTAACAAGCTTGGGAACAAAATTCCTACAATCTTCCGTTGCATAATTACATCTTGGATGAAATCTACATCCTTGTGGAGGATTCAATAATGAAGGTGGAGCACCTGGTGCACTAACCTTATATGATTTATCCCCTATCTTAGGTAGAGCTCCTATAAGGTACTTTGTATATGGATGCTCTGGTTTCTCAAAAATGATTTCTGTCGGTGCTTCTTCCACAATCTTTCCTGCATACATAATAGCTATCCTATCGGATATACTTGCATGAACTCCCATATCGTGGGTAACAAGTATTATGGTATTTTTAAGATTCTTCTGTATGTCTTTTAATAACTGAATTACCGCTCTTTGGGCAACCACATCAAGAGCTGTAGAAGGTTCATCAGCAACGATTATTCTAGGAGTTAAAACCGTAGCAAGAGCTATAGTCACTCTCTGCCTCATACCTCCAGAAAGTTGATGAGGATAAGCATTTAATATTTTAGTAGGCAAACCTAAAAGAGTTAGATAATCTTCTATATGTTTTCTCCATTTAGTTCTATCTGAAATATCTTCATGAGAACCTATAAAATCCCAGAAAGAATCAATTATTTTAGTAACAGGGTTCAGCACACTCATAGATCCTTGAGGAATATATGAAATATATTTCCACCTTATCTTATCTAATTCTCCGTTAAGAGAAAAGACATCTTTTAATTCACCATTTATTTTGTAATATACCTTTCCATCTATAACATTTAAGGGCGGTTCTACCATTCCATACAAGGTTTTTATCAAGGTACTCTTACCACATCCAGATTCTCCCGCAATTCCATATATTTCATTTTCTTTTATATTTATATCTACCCCATCTACTGCTCTTACAGATTTTAATTCTCCACCTATATCCAATAAATAATAAGCCTTTAAATTTTCTGCTCTTAGAATTTCCATTTCATCACTCCTTTATAACTCTTATTCTTTGAATTCTTGTACGTGGATCAAGATATTCACTTATACCAACTGAAAGTAAATATAAACTTACAAAAAGAAACACCGAGGTCACAACAGGAGTAAATAGCCACCACCAAAGTCCTAAAAGTAAAGCTTGATAGCTTAATGCCCATTGAAGCATAGTACCTAAGGTTGGTATTTCCAAGTTAGTCAAACCAAGAATAGCAAGGGTCATTTCCATACCAATAGCCCAAGACATATTATTTATGAGAGTTGAAAAGACAATAGGTATGACAAAGGGAAAATATTCTTTAAAAACAAGACTTAAAGTCTTAGAGCCAGAAAGAAGTGCAGTATAAGTAAAATCTCTTTCTCTTAAACTTAATATTTGAGACCTTATAACTCTTGCATCCCAACTCCAACCAAAGAAACTCAAAATCAAGCCTAATCCTATAAAACTTAATCTTCCTTTTATTAAGGATGAAATCAATATCAAAATAGGAAGCAATGGCAAAACGAGGAAGCTATCGTTTATGCCCATAAGAACTCTATCTATACTGCCACCCCTATAGCCAGCCACCAGCCCCACAATTATAGCTATGATTCTTGAAAAGAAAGCTGCTATTATCGCTATTGTCAAAGAATTCCTTACAGCAAAAGTCAACTGCCAGAAAACATCTTGCCCTTGAGAATTAGTCCCTAAAATATGCTGAAGGGAAGGAGGCATATCTCTTGGGACAAGATTCCATCTTGTAGGATCATAAGGAGAAAAGAAAGACAGTATGGCTAAGAAGAGAATAATACATATGATTATAAAACCTAATCTAAACTTTCCATCTCGCAGTAAATCCCTTAATACTCCCATAGCTATTACCTCTTTTTCCTTATAGTTTTTATCTATATCTTACCCTTGGATCAAATAACGGATACAAAAGATCAATAATAAGAATGAAAGAAGAAATACCTATAATTGATATAGTAGCAATTCCCATTATTAAATTAAAATCTCCAGTAGCAATGGCATTATATAAGAGTGTACCCATACCAGGGTAAGAAAAAACAATCTCAGTAATTAACGCCCCACTAAAAATTTGCCCCATAGAAAGGGCCAAATTGGTAACCTGAGGAAGCATAGCATTTCTTATTACATATTTAAAGGCAATTATTCTCTTTTTAATACCACCAGCCTTTGCATATGTAACAAAGTCTTCCTTTACAATATTAGATACAATAAGTCTCATGGTTTGCAAAGTCACTGCAATTCCTAAGATCATCATAGATATTAAAGGTAAGAAGGCATACCTAAAAAGCTCTAAAATAAAGTGTAAGCTAAAACTGGGCCTTACTCCAATAGGCATTCCACCACCTAAGGGGAACCATTTTAGGATATATGCAAAAACCACAAGAATTATAAGTGCAAAAACATAATAAGGAATAGGGCGAATAAACATAGCTATTCCTTCAAGTATTCTCGCCCATTTTTTATCATAATAAAATCCTACAATTCCCCCTAAAATATTACCAATAATCCAAGATAAAAATGTACTTACAGTCAAAAGACCAACAGTCCAAGGTAGGGAATCTCCAATAAGTTTTATTACTGGAATTGGAAATCTAAATAGTGATGGACCAAAATCGCCCTTAAAAAGCCTTACCCAAAAATTAACATACTGTTCAAATAAACTTCCTTTTAAACCATAAAGTTCTTTTAGGGATTCTGTCATCTGCTCTACAGCTTTAGGATCAAGGTAAGTACCCATCTTCATTATTGTACTAATCATCTGTTGAACAGGATCTACAGGAGTAAACCTTGGCACAAAGAATACAATAGTTACCCCCACAAAAATTACAAGCAAGTACTGTAAAAATCTTGGTATTAAATACTTTTTAAGCAATTTTTCACCTCCATAAAATTTTTGAAATTATTTTACTAAATTATTTTACTATAAAAAAGCCCTTTAATCTTATATCCTCTGAAGAGCTCCCAATTAAAACCTCAAACCTTCCAGGCTCTACTACAAGCTCCATATCCATACTTAAAAACTCAAGATCTCTTCTATTAAGTTTAAAAGAAACTGTCTTTCTTTCTCCTACATCAAGCGTTACCCTTTCAAATCTCTTAAGCTCTTTTATTGGTCTCGCTACACTTGCAAACTCATCATGCAGATAAAGCTGAACCACCTCATCTCCTTTGTATTTGCCTATATTCTCAATATCAAAGGTTATTACAACTTCGCCATCTCTTGGAATCTCCTCAGGGGTTATACGCAAATTGCTATACTTAAAATCCGTATAAGAAAGCCCATATCCAAAAGGAAAGAGATATTGATTTCCCCTTAAATCTACATAATCATCAACCCTACCTGAAGGTTTATGATTGTAATAAAGAGGCAACTGGCTTGAATACTTAGGAAAAGATATTGGCAATTTTCCTCCCGGATTATAATCCCCAAAAAGCACATCAGCTATAGCATTACCGCCTTCTTCTCCTGGGTACCATGCCTCTATTACCGCTTGTACTTTATCAATCCAGTTCATCATAGTTATAGCACTACCATTTATGAGCACTACAATTACTGGAGTATTTGTATTACAAATCTCCTTTATAAGATCTTCTTGTACTCCTGGCAAATTAAGATTATGTCTATCTCTTTGTTCTCCTTCTGTCTCAGGAACAGAATTCCCCATAAATAAAATCGCCACATCACTTTTTTGAGCTATCTTAATAGCCTCATCAAATCCAGATTTAGAAGTATCATTTAATCCGCAACCTTCAGCAAAATAAACTTTGACTTTATCTCCAAGCTTATTCTTTATACCTTCAAGAGGAGTAACTACCTTTACTCCATAACCACTATATCCTCCTAACCTCGGTACAGCCGCATTTGGCCCAATAACCGCTATGGATCTTATATCTTTATTTAATGGTAAAATTCCTTCATTTTTCAGAAGCACTATAGACTCTCGTGCAACTCTTAAGGCTAATTCTCTATGTTCACTACAATCATTTATTCTCTCTGCATAATCGGGATCTACAAATGGATTATCAAAAAGCCCAATCCAAAACTTTACTCTTAAAACTCTCCTTACTGCTTCATCGAGGGTATCTTGAGATAACTTACTCTCTCTAATAAGACCTGGAATCTCTTCAAAACAGTCACTATCAGGAAGTTCCATATCCAGTCCTGCTTCTAAGGAAAGCTTTGCTGCTTCAGCTTTTGACTCAGCTACTTTATGTTTTGTCATCAAATGAAGCACTGAAAAGTAATCTGAAACTACATATCCCTTGAATCCCCATTCCTTCCTCAAAATCCTTGTTAATAGCCATTTATTTGAAGAACATGGAATGCCATCAAGGGAATTATAAGCAGCCATAAGAGATAAAGCTCCTGCCTCCTCTATACTTGCCCTGAAAGCTGGAAAATATATTTCTCTCAAAAGCCTCTCAGAGAAATGTATAGGATAGCTATCCCTTCCACCGTCCCCCACAAAATTTGCCACAAAATGCTTTGGAGTAGCAATAACCCCCTGTTCTTGAACCCCTTTTATATATGCCACGGCCATCCTAGAAGCAAGGTATGGATCTTCCCCATAAGTTTCTTCCGTTCTACCACATCTAGGATCTCTTGCAATATTTATAGTAGGTGATAAAACCTGATGTATTCCTCTTGATCTCGTTTCTTTACCAATAGCAGTAGCAACCTGATATATAAGCTCTGGATTCCAAGTACTTGCCATTCCTATGGCTTGAGGGAAAATGGTAGATCCTTTTGCCATACATCCATGCAAAGCTTCATCATGTATCAATATGGGAATTTTAACTCTACTATTTTCCAGTACATACTTCTGAATTTCATTCGCAAATTGAGCACTTTCCCTAGGAGACATAGATCTCAAAGCACAACTAAGCTCACCTATCGGATACTTTTTTTCTACTCCCTCTAAAACTACTTCTTTCCACATTTTTTTCCATAATGTTTTTGTCATTCCTTCAGCTAATTCTCTGTTACTATAAAAATTAAAAATAAAGCCCATAATTTTTTCTTTAAGTTCAGGCCTTAGTTCCGAGAAAAAATCTTCTAAAAGTAATTTTCCAATAACTTTGGAAATAGATATACTTCTTGCTTTTAATTGGGCTACTTTTTCGTCTAAACTCATACTTGAAAGCAAAGATTCTATCTTTTCTTCAATTTTTTCCTTTTCCATTTCCCAATTACTCCTTACTTCAATTTCTTTAATTTTTTAGCCCCCCTTTCGGGGGGCTTTTTTTATTTTTACTTCCTTCCTGTTGGCTTTAAGAAAGGTAGCATGTACTTAAAGTTGGGCCAATGATGGTATGGTATACAGTATGGATTTTCTTGAGTTGGATAATTGGTCCAATAGTATTCGTTGTAACATGCAATGCCAGGATAAGAACAAGTTGGAATTCCTGCCATCTCCTCAAATGCAATCTTTAATCCTTCCATTCCTAACATCCTTACTTTGAGACTGTTCCAATCAGTCTTTGCCAATTCTTCTATTACTTTATCCATACGAGGATTGCTCCATCTGCTTGGATGACCAAAAGTTCTATCACCTATAGGTCTCACATACTCTGATCTCCATGCATTGAAAGTTCTGTACATATCAGGATGTCCACCCCATGGTTCAGTGGCTGGCCAATCAGAACATGCATCGAAATTACCATACTGTAGCAATGTTGGTCTTTGCTCTGTAGTTACCACTTCTACATCAATACCAAATTTCTTCCACTGTTGAGCAGCTGCAAAACCATTCCTAAAGTCTGGATGAGATGGGTTAGTATGAGCAAGAATAGTCATCTTCCATGGTTTACCATCTGGCAATAACCACTTACCATCTTTATCTCTCTTGAAGCCATTTTTTATAAGTAGCTTTTCTGCAATATCAGGTGCATATTTGAACCATCCAATTCCAAAGATCTCTCTTATAACTTTTGGATCAGTAGGTACCTTATATCCTCTCTTTCTTGCATATTCTGCAAGTCTCATAGGAGCGTCAGGATCAAATACTTTAAACTTCTGTCCATCTACTGTTATTGTGAAATTCTTCAACCAACTCTCTAATGGTTCATAATACCATTTTATATAAGCTGGTGTTGGTGGAACAAGAAGAGCTCCCATAGTTGCAGCACCATCAAAGGCTGTAGCAAGGAAATCTACAATATCAATAGATAAAGTTAACGCCCATCTTACTTCTTTATTATTATATGGTTCTTTAGCTGTATTGAAGTAAATTCCAGTAATACATGGATCTACATTTACAATATATGGGAAATCTTTCATGTAAGCCCTTGCATATTTATTGGTTTGAAGCACAGATCTAAGACCTTCCATAGTAAGATCTGCCATGTCAAGTTGATTATTATTGACTGCAAGCACTTGCTTCTCTGTTGGACCTGCATAGAAGAACAATACATATTTA
This sequence comes from Dictyoglomus thermophilum H-6-12, assembly GCF_000020965.1. NCBI lineage: Bacteria > Pseudomonadati > Dictyoglomota > Dictyoglomia > Dictyoglomales > Dictyoglomaceae > Dictyoglomus > Dictyoglomus thermophilum. The sequence continues at coordinate 1,560,659 of NC_011297.1, forward strand.
GGTTGAGGCATTCCAAATAATTTTCCTGTTGGTGTTCTTTGCCAATCGTCTCTCCTCTTCCAGAGAATCCAATAACCACCTGGATCATAGCTGTCTACTACGTATGGACCAGAGCTTACTGGAGGATTGAAAGTAAAGGAGGCTGGATCTTTTACCTTCTCGAAGATATGTTTAGGAAGTGGTCTACAAGCACCCCATCTATCAAGGAAATAAGTATGGAATCTTGCATTAGGCTCCTTCAGAGTTATTCTTACTGTATATTTATCAACTTTAGTAATTTTATCTACTTCTTGGAAAGATGCATGATATGCCATAGCTGGATTGCTTTTTGCAAGTTCAATGTGATATATAAGGTCATCGGCGGTAATTTCTACTCCATCGCTCCAATAGCATCCAGATCTTAGTTTAATAGTTAAAGTCTTGAAATCATTGCTATACTGAGGAGCAGAAGCTGCCAAAGCATTAATCACTTTACCTGTTGCAGGATCTACAATCCAAAGAGGCTCAAGCATTAATTGTTGAATACCCCTATCAGGAGTTATCCAAGAAGATGTCCAAGAGTTAAAATTATCAGGCGCTACAATTCTACCAGTTAAGATATTTGCAATCAGTGTTTCATTTCTTGGAACATTGGGAGCAAGTTGAGAAAAACCTACTTGAGACAACATTAAGAAAATCAATAAAAATAGGGAAACAAATACAAACTTCCTCATACAACAACCCCCTCTTCTACAGAAATTGAATCAATAATTGAAACTTAGCTTTAACTTTTAGAAAAAACACCTCCTTCCCTTAAGAAAAACAATCATGCAATCGTTTCAATAATATTATAACTAAAATTTTAATTGTGTCAATCAAGGCAAAAGTTTATTTATGAAACTAAGTTTTTCTAATTTGACAATAGTAAGTAGAAGAGAGTATAATTTACTACAATAAATTTTGGTTATTTTGGATATTTAGGGGAGGTGGACTATGAGTAACAAAAATTTAAGGCTTAAAATGTATTTAGGGGATATGTTATTCGAATCAATATTTAAGTATGTAGCCAAGGATTACAAAAGAAGAATCCCAAAACTTATAAATTTGGTAAAAAGATTCAGTCCTGATGAAGGAACAGACAAAATTATAAGGATTGTAGAGGAGTATCTTCAAAAAGATCCTGCTGTTCAGCGATTAATACACAGAGTTTTTACTGACTATGATCCTAATTATGCATCGAGAATATTCGCAAATGTAATATTAAATGTAGGATTTTTCTGGATATATTTTAACAACCAAAATTCAAAAAGAGACATACCAACTCCATATACCATATTGATAAGCCCTACTATGAGATGTAATTTACAATGTTTAGGATGTTATGCAGGTAATTATACTAAAAATGATGACCTTCCTCCAGAAATAGTTGAAAGAATAATAAAAGAAGGAGAAGAGATTGGTACATACTTTTATACCATTCTTGGAGGCGAACCTTTTGTATATCCAGATCTTTTAGATATAGTGAACAGACACCCAAGATCAGTATTTCAAATATTTACAAACGCGACTCTCTTAGATGAAAGGAAAATAGAAAGATTTTGGAAGAGCAAAAATGTGGTACCTGTATTATCAATAGAGGGAGGAAAAGAAGAAACAGATTATAGACGAGGAGTAGGAGTGTATGAAAAAGTAGTGAATGCAATGGATCTTCTGAAAAAAGCCGGAATTCCTTTTGGATATTCTATAACTCTTACAAGAAACAATTTTGACGCTGTAACAAAGCCAGAATTCTATCAATGGCTTGCTGACAAAGGTGCATTCTTTGGTTGGACATTCCTCTACATGCCCGTTGGGAAAGATGATGATCCATCATTAATGCCTACTCCCGAGCAAAGAGCAGAATACGGAAAATTTATAAGAAGAATAAGAGGACATCTACCTATATATCCAATGGACTTCTGGAATGATGCTCCATATGTAGGTGGTTGCATAGCAGGTGGGACAAGATATTTACATATCAACCATAAAGGAGAAGTAGAACCCTGCATATTTGCACACTTTGCAGTAGATAATATCAAAGAAAAACCCCTTGTAGAAGTCCTTAATTCGCAATTTTTCAGAGAAATAAGGAAAAGACAACCTTTTCATGAAAACTTACTTCTTCCTTGTATGATTATAGATTCTCCTTGGATCTTAAGAGAGATTGTACAAAAAACTGGTGCTCACCCAACCCACCCTGGAGCTGACGATGTAATTACTAAATTTGCCCCAATACTTGATGAATATGCAAAAGGCGTAAGAAAGGCTCTAAATCCAATATGGGTTGAGGAATTTAATAAGCCACTTCCTAAGGAAGAAAAAGAGAAGGCAGGAGTTGAGTAAATATGAGTCTTACCGAAAGAAGAAGACAATTTTTGGAAACTTTAAAGACCTTATATGAAAAAAATAAAAGGCCTATACATTATGCAGAAATTGCAAAAGAACTTTCGGTAAGCCCAGCAACAGCCTATGACATAATGCAGATTCTTTACAAAGAAGGCTATATAGATGCAATATACCTTGAAAATTCTGTAAAAAATAAAAAAGGAAGAGGAAAAATATTTTTTAAACCCAAAGAATATGAAGAATCTGAAAAGTTTATGACAAATTTTCAAGAACTAAAAAGATATCCTTTTGCGATTGCTATAATACTTTCCATTATGTTAACAATATTAAAAGATATTAAATTTTCTAAAGATCTAAGATCCATGATTGGTTTGCTAATAGGATTGTTACAATCTAACTTAGAATTAATTCTTGTTTTACTTCCGATCTTAATAATAGGATATGCAGGTAAAAAAATTTATGAGATCATACCTAATAATAAAATAAAAACCTATTTTGAAGAATATATCAATTCCATAAACCAACTAGCAATAGAAGAAAAGAAAGTATTACTCAATTTTATCTTGAATATTCTTGAGATCTAAATACCTTCTCCTTCGTGAGGAGGAATGGAGATTTTTATATCTCGCATTCTGAAAAAGCCTTCTCCATTCCTCCCTAAGAGGTTCTAAAGTAAGAAAATCCCTCCTCATACGTGGGGGTTTATTAAGTATTTCCTTATAAACTTCCACCATCATATTTGCCACGTTTTCCGCATTATACTCCTTTGCAAGTCTTAAAGCTCTTTTTTGATACTCTTCTCTAAAAGATAAATCCTGATAAAGATTTAAGATATAGTTCTTAAATTCCTCATCATTCTTAGCTGGTATATACCAATCCCTATATGGCTCTCTATATTCTGGATTATCTCTAAGAAGAAGAGGAAGTCCGCAAGATGCTGCTTCTAGAACAGCCATTGGAAAATTCTCCTGATAAGATGGGAAGAAAAATATATCTGCAGCATTTAGGTAAATTGGCATTTCTTCATAAGGTATAAGGCCTGTAAAAATAACATTAGGAGGAGCCTTTTTTATCTTTTCATTCATCTCTATATAACCTGCTGTAAGCACTGAAAAGGGCTGTCCACCTACCCACACAAATTTAATGAAGGGTAAACTATTAGCCACTTCTAAAAAGGTATCAACACCTTTTCGGGGTTGAATCTGTCCAGAACAAATAGCCACAAAATCTTCCTCGGAAAGCCCAAGTCTTCTCCTTCCTTCCATACGCAGTTCTTGACTCTTATAAAATCTTTCTAAGTTTACAGGATTAGGGACAAAAACTATAGGAGCTTTCACTCCAATCTCCTCTAATTCCTCTTTTACTTTAGGAGAAACGGCAATTACCATGTCAGCTAAGTTATAATATCTCACCAAGTATGAAGTAAAAAGAGGAAGCCACAAGTTTGAAAGAATAAAACTACCCAAAACTGATTCTGGAACTACATGGGCACTAATTACCAATCTCCTTCCAGTGAGAAGCCCTTTACTTATAGCATAAGGTCCTGGAGTATGAAGATGTGCAATATCAAATAAACCATTTGCATTAAGAAAAACTTCCACATCATCTCTCTTCTTAAGAGCCTCTGTTAATACCAGAGTTGCAGTATAAACCCCCTGCCCCTTTACTTCCCATGCTTGAGCCTCGGAGACGATATTTACAGTTATTTTATTTCCCATAGTCCTACTCCCCCACCCTTGAGACCCTTATAAATCCAGAACAGTTCAATATTTCAATTCCTCTTAACTCAAGGTTGTCCAAAAGAATATTCATACCAAGAGAATCAGAAGCCATATGCCCAGCTATAACTACGTTTATATGGTGTTTCTCCGCCTCTTTACGATGTTCTTCACTCATATGCATTCCAACTATGGTACCAACCCCTACCTCCGCAAGTTTTGATATTACCTCTACAGGGCCCTCTGTTCCTCCAGTCATATCTACAAAGATCTTCCCTGCTCTATTCTTAGGATTACCAACAAGTATTTTAGGGGGATTATTTCTCTTACTTGCTTCTCTATACTCTGGTATATCTTCTAAAAGTTCTATAACCTCTTGTAAATTATATGGGGTTTTAACATCAAAAAGTTTCTGTAAATAAGTAGCAACACAGTTGTCTGCTGGTGTATGACAGCACATAAAAGGTACTTCAAGAAGTCTTGCTGCATCAACGCTCTTATTGTGATTAGCAGGCATCACTTTTCTTTCAACTTCTGAAATCCTAGGATATAAGACACCCTCTGCATAATTTATTGGAACCCCTATCTTAGCCAGTAAATCCTCTTGAAGATGCATTACCTCATAAAAATTAGCATAAGCATAGCCTGCAGGATGGTGAGATATAACAAGATCTATTTCTTTTCCGTTTCTTCCTAATTCTTTTGCAAGCAAAATCTCAGAGGTATCAATATCTATTCCCACAAGAACTCTCTTAACTTCTTTGTTAGGATCACCATTCAATATTCTAGTATCAGCATAGGGATTTCTTAGCTTTTCTAAATCGAATCTTTCTTTCTCTTTATCACTTAATTTTTCATAATCTTTTTTTGTTCTCTCTAAAATCTCTTGAACCTTATCCCAACCTCTGGGATCATTTTTCATGCCCAAATCTACAAATAATTCATATATCTCTCTTACATTCATAAGTCTATCCTCCTCAGAATCAAGCATTACGAGAAAAACTGAACATTAATATTATAACAGATAAAAACTTTTCCTTAAAAATAAAAGGGGAGGACTCTAAAATCCTCCCCTTTCTAAATCTTATTTAAGTAATTAACTTACTTAAGAAATAAAAGGATTTTCTTCAGGATACCTTTGGCCTTCAGGTAAGTTATAATATATTTCTTTTATTCCTAGCAATTTTAATACCTCATATATGTATTTTCCTACATGTTTAAAGCCAACTGCTGTATGATGCGGAAATCTCTTTTCTAATAAAACATACCTATAGAATCGACCCATCTCCTTTATCGCAAAGACGCCAATTCCTCCAAAGGATTTAGGATCTATATCTAAGATTTCACCCTCCGCAAGATAAGATATCAATTTTGCATCAGGAGTTGCATGAATTCTAAAAATTAGTGTTTCTCCAGGTCTCAATCTCCCTTCTAATGTTCCTCTTGTAATATCCGGCTCTTTTCCTGGTTCTAAGAGCCTATGCATAATCAACTGATATTTAATAGCACCATTAATAAGACAACAAGAAGGTGTATTTCCACAATGAAATCCCATAAAAAGGTCTGTTGGTTTATAACCCTTTTCCTTTATTTTATCTTTATTTTCCTCTATCAAGTCATAAGGAACAGTATTATTAACATCAAGAAGGGTAGCTGGTACTTCACTTACATTGTAAATAATATATTCACTGAGGGCCCCATAAACATCTACTTCACATGCTACTGGAATCCCTCTACTCGCAAGTCTTGAGTTAACATAGCAAGGGACAAAACCAAAATATTTTTCAAAGGCAGGCCAACATTTATTGGCAAATATACCAAACTGAGAAGCCCCCAAATTCTTCTCCATAAAATCAGTTAAAGCTATCTCATATTGAGCAAGTTTTCTTAAAAGTTCCGGATAGGTATTTCCTGTTCCAAGCTCTTTTGCCATATCCTCCATAACCTGTGGAATTCTAGGATCATTTTCTGCCTGCCTGTATATATCGTAAAGATCTAATTCGCTATTTTCCATTATGGAAATACCAAGGTCATACAAGGGTTTAATAGGAGTGTGCATAGTAACAAAATCTTGTGGCCTTGGTCCAAAGGAGAATATCTTCAAATTCTTTAGAGCAAGAACTGCCCTTGCAATAGGTATAAAATCTTTTATCATATCTGCTATCTCTGACGGAATTCCTACTGGATAATGAGGTATATATACATGCCTATTCCTTAAACCCAAATTATAACTCAAGCTTAAAAATCCACAATAAGCATCGCCTCTCCCACCATAAAGATCTTTACCCGTTTCCTCTGCTGCAGCAACAGCCATCACAGGTCCATCAAACTTCTGGGCAAGGAGTGAAGTTGGACCTTCAGGGCCAAAATTACCAAGATATATTACCAAAGCATTAACTTCTTTTTCTTTTATTTCTTTTAAAGCCTTTAATACGTCGTTTTCGTTCTCAATGATAGTTTCCAAATTAATAATAGGAATATTCTTCTTGACACACTCTTCCACAACCTTATTCCTTCTATTTCTTGAAAGATCAATAGGGAAACAGTCTCTACTCACCGCAATTATGCCTAATTTAACTTCAGGAACATTTTTCATTTTAATACACCTCCCATTTTTCATTTTTGTCCGTATATCTCATGAAATCTCGTATACCACTTTTCAATCTCGCTATCAGGAAGAGGCTCAGGTTTCCCTAAAGAAAGAGCAAAATAACAAGTCTTTGCTATTTCTTCCACCATAACTGCATATTTTAGAGCTTCGGTAGGCGTTCTTCCAAAGGTAAATACTCCATGGTTCTTCAAAAGTACCACAGGTACAAAAGAAGAGTGTTTTTTAACCCAAGATGGCCTATCATCCTTATTTATAACTTCAAGAAGAGCATTTCCTACATCCTCAAGAGGTAGAGGAGATGCATACCTCCCTACAGGTATTTCTTCCCCAAAATAATCAGCATGAGAAGTAAGATATACAGGAATCGGCTTTCCAAGAAGGGCAAAGGCAGTAGCATAAGGAGAATGAGTGTGAACAATACCACCTATATCCTTTCTATTCCTATAAACTACTAAATGAGATAGGGTATCCACAGAAGGTTGAAGCTCCCCTTCAACAATATTACCCTCGAGATCTACAATTACCATATTTTCTGGCGAAAGATTTTCATATTTTACTCCACTGGGTTTTATAACCACATAATTAGTCTTTGGATCTCTACCGCTAACATTTCCACTGGTCATAACCACCAAATTATTTTTAGGAAGTTCCATATTCATTCTATAAACTTCTTCTCGCAACTCTTTCAAAAGCATATTACCTCACTCCTTCTTTAATCTAATCACGTTCCATGAGAATTTAGGAAGCAAAACCTCTAGTTTATTACCATCTATCTTTGCAGAATTATTTTCCCTTCTTGGTACTACTTTATCAGGCTCTTCAGGGGTATTCCCTGCAAAAGGATCTTCAGAATCATAAACTATATGTTCCTCAACTTTGAAACCATCAAATCCGCCTAAAACATACTCCACGTAAAGACTATTATCCACGTCCCTGTTAACAGCGAAAATTGATATCTCCTCTTTTTCATCGTTATAAATAACTACAGTCTCGATCAAAGGAACATCAGTATAAAGCTTAGAATCATATTTAGGAGACTCTACCTTAGGAAGAAGCACTAATCCATTTCCATAATTTGAGGCATGCATGAAGGGATAGTATATAGTTTGTCTGTAGGCTATACCGCCTTTAACAGTGGTTATTGGGGCAAGAACATTAACAAGTTGAGCAAGACAAGCAATTTTTATTCTATCTGCATGTTTCAAAAGGGTAATCATCATATTACCCACCAAGAGCGCATCAGCAAAATTGTAATCTTCCTCTAATAATGGAGGTGCCACTTGCCATGGCTCCACATTTTTGTCCTTTTTAAAAGAATGATACCAAACATTCCACTCATCAAAGGATATATGCACATCCTTTTTCATACGCTTTACAGCTTTCACATAATCAATAGTAGAAATTACTGTTTTTATAAAATCTTCCATTACAAGATTTTTAGCAATAAAACTTTTTAGGTCAGGATTATCAGGTAGATCTACGTAGTCAGGTCCAGGCATATTAGCGTAATAATGTAAAGAAACATAATCCACCACATCGTAAGTATGCTCTAAAACAATTCTCTCCCATTCAGGAAAGGTTGGCATACCAGGTCCTGAACTTCCACAAACCACTAACTCTATATCAGGATCAACCATCCTCATAACTTTAGCAACTTCCCTTGCAAGCCTACCATATTCATGGGGCAATTTATGCCCTATTTGCCATTCTCCATCCATCTCATTTCCAAGATTCCAAACCTTTATCTTATGGGGTTTTTCATAACCATGTTTTCTCCTCAAATCACTGTAATATGTTCCTCCAGGAAAATTACAATACTCTACCAGATTTCTTGCCTCATCTATCCCCCTTGTTCCAAGGTTTATAGCCATCATCACCTGAGAATCCACCTTCTTACACCAATCCACAAACTCATTTACCCCAACCTCATTAGGTTCTATACTTCTCCAAGCAAGCTCCAATTTTTTTGGTCTCAACTCTTTTGGCCCTACCCCGTCTTCCCAGTTATAGCCTGAGACAAAATTACCTCCAGGATATCTTATAATTGGGACCTTAAGAGCTTTTACAAGTTCAATGACGTCTTTTCTAAAGCCTTGCTCATCTGCCTGAGGATGGGTAGGTTCATAAATACCAGTGTAGACTGCCCTACCTAAATGTTCGATAAAAGATCCATAAATCCTCCTATCAATTCGAGAAATAATAAAGTCCTTATCCACAGTAACTTTAGCTTTTTGCATAACTAATTTTACCTCCCTTTTTAATCAAATTAAGTTGACTCTCTAATTATCAATTTAGGCTCAAAAGTATGTTGTATAAAATTTTTATTCTCAGAATCCAACAATTCCAACAAAATTTTAGCAGCTTTAACTCCCATCTCAAATCTAGAAATATCAATAGTAGTTAACGGTGGGTCTAAAAGTTCGGTATAATCCAAATTATCGCATCCTACAACAGCCATATCCTCGGGAATTCTTAACCCTATACTTTTTAAGACTTTGACCACTTCTAGAGCAATTGAATCACAAAAACAAAAAATTGCAGTAGGCCTATTTCTATTTGATAATACAGATTCCAAAATAGGCTTGACTTCCACATTAGGAGCTAAAGAATAGATAAACTTTGCATTTACTGAAAGACCTGCCTCTTTCAATGCCTCTTTATACCCCTCTAACCTTAGCTTAGCACTTGAACTTTTCCATGAATTAAGAAACAATATTTTTCTATGTCCCTTTTCAAGTAAATGTTCCGTGGCAATCTTTCCAACTTTAAAATCATCGGCAACAACAAAATTTACATTACTCTCTTTAACTCGTCTTGCCACCAAAACAAAGGGTATTTGGTGTTCAATCAGATATTTGACATTTTCAGATTCATACTCAACTGGGGCTAAAATTAACCCATCAACTCTCTGTTCTATCAAAGTTAAAATAGCCTCTCTCTCCTTTTTAGGATCCTCATTAGAATTATACAGAGCTAAAGTATATCCTCTAGAAGCTAAAACGCTTTCTATTCCTGTAACTACAGTAGCATAAAAGGGATTCAATAATGTAGTTATAACTATCCCTACTTTTTTAGTTTTTCCAGAAATAAGACTTCTTGCAAGAGAATTAGGGATATAGCCTAAACTCTTTGCTGCTTTCAAAACCCTCCTTCTAGTTGTAGGACTTACTTCTCCTTTATTATTAAGAACCCGAGATACGGTAGCTATACCCACTCCTGCAAGTTTAGCTACATCTCTTATAGTTACACGTTTCATTGGCCTCTCCCTATTCTATTTTTTACTAAAATTTATACTATAAATTTATTTTGAATTCAAGAAGAAATCGATTCTAATTACTCAACAATTAATTCAAGAATATTAGAAACAATTTCAAATCCATTAATACTTACCTTTCCCCATATCTTTAATCTATTATCTTTCGGAGCCTTTTTCAAAAGTAAGATATCATATAAACCTGTAACAGGATCATAGATAAACTCTGCTGTATCTTTCTGATCTACCTCGAAATAAACCAAAGCAGAACTCATATCGATATTAGTCCCGTCGCTCATCAAACCAGCCTCAACTATCAATCTTAGTGTATCACCTACTTTTAAATAGTTTTTACTACTCCTAATGGAAAAGACAGTAGGTTTTGGAAAGTCCGTAGGTTTTGTTCTTATTCTAATAATAGTTACGGAATAAGGGATAAACCGGTAATTAAATTCTTTAGAGACATTTATCAATTTAGAGTTCGGAATAAGTTTTTGAGGATTTGCTATATTATTTTCATCTCTTGGACTTCCATTTATCCATGAAACAAGAGCCTTTGGATGAATGTATTTTAGCCCCTCAAGCTTTATAAGACAATTAACCTCTTCCGAAGATGGGTTTACAACTTTTATTATCAAATCAGAGGTTTCTTTATCAATACTTGTAGTCAAATAAATAGGACCAAGTTTTGGGTTTACTTCTATCACAAAATCAGGTTCATCCTTAGATAAAAAATCACTATTTTTAATATATAGCTTCATCCGATTACCCTCGACTACCATCTTCACATTGTACCACTCATTAGATCTTAGATTTGTCCTATAAAAAGGAGTAAGCTGATAATCCACTCCATCATAAGTTAACTTTGCATAGGCATAATTACTATCAATATACCAAGCAACATAGTTTTTACTGTCTTTTAAGAAGTTATAAATGATAAATTTATCATTGAAGTTTTTAAACATTACCTTAAAATTGATCGAGTATTTTCCCTTCAAAGATTTAGTTTTTAAATAAATAAGAGAAGGCTCCTCCACGTTAGAAGAATTTAAAATACCTTTGTTGACACTAAACTTACCACTTAAAATTTTCCAGTTATTCAAGTTTGTAAATAAATCTTTGTAAATTATTCCTCCTTTAGAGTCTAATAAACTGAAATCTTTGAAAAAAGTATTACCCAATGACCCTAAACCAATATAGCCAGAAAAATCAAAAATTTCTCCATCCCTCTTAAAGAGATGGGAATAAACAGTGTAATCTCCCAAATTTTGACTAAACAGCCTCCAGACATAGTAATTCACAGAACCATAAGCCAAAGAATTAGTAAACCAAATAAAGTTAGGTTGCCATTGAGTATAACCAAATTTACCAAATAATGGCGCGTAAGATACCATTTTAACGATGTCAGAATTTTCCTCTATGGCTGTTAAATAAGAGGCTTCTGCAAGAGCTGATCTAAGAGAATTTAATCTTGAGTAGTCATGAGCAGCAAGCTCTCCAATAAATACCTTTGGCATATTTCTATCATAGTTATCATAACGATGTATGTTCTGATAAAACCAGGCCGGAGATTTATAAATATGTTCATCAATAATATCAGGTCTTTCGGATGGAGAAAGCCTCCTTAGCCAATCCATTGCATTTAAATAATTTTCGTCATCTGGCGCAGGTCCAACGCAACCTATAAGTTTAAGATCTGAGAACTTATTCTTTAAAGCTAAGTGAAAATATGGATACCTTTCAAAATATGGAGCTCCCCATTGTTCATTCCCTATGCTAATCATTTTTAGATTAAAAGGTTCTGGATGTCCCATTTCTCTTCTTTTACTTCCCCAGACTGTTTGAGGAGATCCATTAGCAAATTCAACAAGATCCAAGGCATCCTGAACAAATTCATTTAACTTACTCAAAGGAATATATGTTGCCCCTCTTGCCTGACAAGTCATTCCAGCATTAAGAACTGGTACAGGTTCCGCGCCTAAATACTCCGAAAGAAGAAAATATTCAAAAAAACCAAGACCAAAAGATTGATGATAGTAAGGATAACGCTGACTATACCAAAGATTATAAGTAAGTTTCCTTTCTTCAGGCTTTCCTATAGTATTCTTCCATCTATACATGTTCCCAATGCTATCACCTTCCACAATACAACCTCCAGGGAACCTTAAGAATCCCGGCTTAAAATCTTTTAAGAATTTTACTAAATCATTTCTCAATATACCCTTCCATGCATTTCTTGGAAACAAACTAACCATATCTATATACAAATCTCCAGGCCCCATAACTTTAATTACAAGCATTCCTTTTTCAGTAGTTTTAGAGGGAACTAAAGTGACTTCATATTTTTCCCAATTTTCAGAGCTTATCTGTAAATCTCTAGAGTCTAAAACCTCTTCATTTTCATTCACTAAGAGTATTCTGACAGTTCCTTTGAAATTTTTAGCTCTAGAAAACATTGAAAAATAGTATTCATCGTCTTGTATAAAAAACATACCATCAAAACCTTTATTTTCAACTCCCAATCCATCAACTCCAGGATTATCCACATGAATATGCAAATAGTTAAGATTATTTTTATTTAAAGGATCAGATGATTCTATGGATACCGTTCCTTGAGAGTCTTTAGAAAATAGTTTCTCCCAAGCATAAAATTTATTATCTGTAAACTTATTATAAAATTCAAAAGAACCATTTTGAATTAAGTTTGCATATATTCCTCCGTCAGCCGCATAATTAATATCCTCAAAAAACAAGCCATAAAGAATTGGACTTATTTGAACACCTTGCTTGTCAGCATTTACTTCAATGATGTACTCAGTTTTATCTCCATAAGTGACAACTAATAAAAGGAATATCAACATAAGGAAAATATTAAACATTCTCATCATTAACATCCTCCCAAGAGAAAAAACTGTATCCTCTACTTAACAACTCCTCCCAAAGAAATTCCTCTCAACAAATACCTATGAAACAGTACAAAAATTAATAAAACAGGCGCTACAGAAATAAAAGCAGCAGCCATAGTAGGACCTATACCCCTATAAGGATCTCCCCAACCAGCACTAAATCTCACAAGAGCTATAGGTAATGTAAATTTATCAGAAGTTGTAAGCACTAGTAATGGCCACAAAAAACTATTCCAAGAACCTAAAAAAGTCATCAATGCAAGAGTAACTAATGCTGGTCTAATAAGTGGAACAGCAATAGTTATAAGAAATCTTAATCTACTACAGCCATCAATAAAAGCTACCTCTTCAAGTTCCTTAGGAATTCCTAACATATATTGACGAAGCATAAATACTCCAAAAGTACCTCCTAATCCAGGCAAAATGAGTGCAGAAAAAGTGTTCATAAGATTTAAACTATGAATTATAAAATAATTTGGAACCAAAAAGAGGATACCAGGAAAAGCAAGAATAGCTACATAAGCCCAAAATATCAGCTTTTGGCCTGGAAATTCAATTCTTGAAAGAGCATAAGCAGCAGGGGTAGCAACTACTAATCCAGCTATGGTAGCTATAATTGCCACAATTACACTATTCTTAAAAGCATTAGCAACACTTATCCCACCAGCAGGACTCCAAACAGTTAAGTAATTTTCAATAGTAAAAGGTTTTGGAATCCACTGCGGTTTAACCTCCGCTACTGCAACGGGCGTAGGTTTAAAAGAGGTTGATAACATCCAAAAAATAGGAATAAACCAAATAATACCAATAACACAAATCACAAGAGAAAAAATAATAGTCTTAATTTCCTTCTTTATTCTCCACCATGCTTTCATAATTTATTACACCTCCGCAGACTTGATCGACCGAGTTAACAACGCCAATTGAACTGCGCTAAAAGCCACAATAACTATAAAAATATACCAGGAAATTGCTGCTGCTCTTCCTAACTGTTGTCTCTCAAATCCAACGAGATACAAATAGTAAACTATAGTTCGTGTAGATCCTGCAGGACCGCCTCCTGTAAGTATATATACTTGATCAAACAGTCCAAAAGCTAGTAGTACATGACGAGCTACATCAAAAAACATTACATTTCTTATCCAAGGCAACGTAATATGTATGAATTGCTGCCAAGAATTAGCTCCATCAAGTTTTGCTGCTTCGTACTGCTCAGGTGGAATTCTTTGAAGAGCCCCTAAATAAAGAAGAACACTAAAACCAACAATCCACCATGCAGTGATAATAATAATCCAAGTCCACGCCATTTGAGGAGTTTTAAACCATGAGGTTGCAGTATGGATTATACCTATTTTTTGAAGATAATAATTTGCCAAAGCTTGAGGTTGTGAACCTAATATCCATCGCCATGAAAACAAAATCCCTATTGAACCAAAAAAAGTAGGAGAAACAAAAGCAGTTAATGCCCACAATTTACCATAAAATCTCTTGTTAAGTAAAATAGCAAGAATTATTCCAAGAGCAACTATCAATGGAACACTGATAATTGCAAACATAATAGTATTTTTTAAAGAGTCCCAAAATCTTGGATCTTCCCAAACCCTTTTAAAATTTTCTAATCCAACAAAGCGAGCTTTTCCGATAATCTTCCAATCGTGAAAGCTTATGACTATTCCATATAGCAATGGCAGTACAATAAAAATTACAAAAAAAATAAAATGAGGTAGAAGAAATAAATAAGCTTCTAACGTATCACGTAATCGCTTCTTTGATATTTTCTTACTCATTAATGTTCCCTCCTATCAGCTCTGTCTATTAAAGCCCCCTCAATAATGAGGGGGCTTTAACCTACTTAGAGTAAGAATTGTATAGATCTAATACTTCTTTCTCAGTTAAAGGTTTGTCGTATATTTTAAGTTCATCGAAAATTCCTCTTAAGGGAGGATCCCAATAATTCACACCAACCGCAAAAGTTCCACCAGGTTTTAAACTAAATACATCAGGGACAAGTCCTTCAGGGTTAGGCTGTCCATTAATTTGAACTTTTGATATCATTTGTTTACCATTAACATATACTTTTGCCTTTCCTTTATCAACGACAATGACTATATGGTACCATTTCCCTGTTTGCAAATTCTCTGAAAATAAACCATCATACCAAATATCTTTTACATCGTCTCTTGCCCAAAGCAAAGTTCCCTGAGGCCATCCAAAAGGTACAAAACTAATCCAGTGAAAAGCCCCTTGATCATCAACATATACTCCAAAAAATGTTGTAGTATGCATAGTGAAAGTCTCTATATTCACCCAGAAAGATACACTGTAATCATAATCTTTGATCAAATCATCGGGTAATAGTATTCCTCTTCTTCCATTTAGAAGTAGCGCCTTCCCCTTGATTCCATCTGTATACTCTATATCTTTAGCTGAAATGTTTATTTTAGCACCTACTATTCTCCCTTCAGGAAAATGTCCCGTAACATCTTTCAAGTTTCCATCAAAAGGGAAATAAGCAATTAAACCATCTTCCTGTCCAAAACCAACAATTAAAACAAAAATCAAAGAAATCAGCAAACCTAATAAAAATTTAACCTTCATTTTAAAACCCCCTTTATTTTTAATTTTTTATTTTTTTTATTTTTTAATACCCCACACTGAAACTCCATTCTTAGACACACAAGAAAAAGTTACTGTCTTTTTAAGAGACATGGGATCCCACTGGGATAAGATCACACCTTTATAAGTTTCAAAACTATTATCCATTTTTATTTCCAAAGTGATATATTTATCTTTTAATTCCCACTTACCAGCAAGTTCTCCAGAAATTGAGCCATCTGCATTCAAGAAAATATTAATTGGGGTTTTTATATCTCCAGTAATATCTTTTCCATGATCAATAAAGAGATATTCTCCTACAACATTATTAACATCTAATTTTGAAATAGTTTCTCCTCCATAAGGGAAAGGAGCTATTACAGGCCAACCTTCTGAATTGAAAAACATCTGATGAACTCTTAAAGTAAAGAATTCACCTCTTCCGGGAAATCTTGTATGAAAAACTATAAAATATTTACCTGTCTCTTGTTCATAATAAGCCGAGTTATGTCCAGGAGAGACATATCCAAAAGTCAAGATACTCCGAGGATTGTTCCTATTTAAATTAAAATTTCCAATTAATTTTACCCCATAGTCTGCTAGTTTTACTTTATCTCTTCCTACCGCTTCTGCCATATCCTTACCTTGAGAGTCCAAATAAGGTCCATCTGGATTTTTTGATCTTGCAACTCTTATGTTATAACCACCCTTAGAGTCTAATCCCCCAAAGCTTAAAAAGAGATAATAATAACCTGTTTCAGGATTATATAGAATAAAGGATCCTTCCATAGGAGCATGATTTCCGCCGGCAATCTTTTTCCCATATCCCTGATTAGGAAGAGGAAAACCTGTTTTAGGATCTAACTTGATAATATAGATTCCTCCAAAATATGATCCATAGCTCATCCATAAATTTCCATCTTTATCATAGAACACATGAGGATCAATACAATTGGGATGTTTTTGAGGATTGTATTGAGTACCATCTGGAGCTAAACCTTCTTCAAAACGTATACCTGACTTTAGTATGATTTTTAAATTCCTATAGGGCCCTTCTATATTATCGGAAACTGCTACTCCAATGGCAGATCTAAAAGATCCAAAAGTACTAACACAATAATACATATAGTATTTGCCATCTAAAAGCCGTATTACACAAGGTGCCCACACATCAGGCGCAGGAGTTTCGGCCCACTCAAAAGCTTCAGAAAGTTCCTTAGAAATATTAGGGATTATCTTATTATCATCACTGAGACTAGAATTTACTATCTGCCATACCATAAGATCTTTAGATTTTGCTACTGCAAGATGCGACCCAAAAACATAATATGAATCCTCTGCTTTAATTATTGCAGGATCATGAACAGAAGCCCAAATTTGTAAAGGCACTTCTTCTGTAGCTGAAAATGCAGTACTCAGTAAAGCAATTAAAAATATTAAAAACAAATGTTTCATAAATCTTTCCCTCCATAAAGAGAGGGAGGAGTTTTTTTCCTCCTCCCTATAAATAGCTTACTTTTTTCCTGCCCAGTAATCTTCTATTATTGGCATAACTTCTTCTGCTGCCATCTCCATTGCTTTTTCTGGAGTTAATTTTCTTGTTATTAATACATCTTCTAAATAAGTTGCTATTGTATCTACTATTTCAGAAATATATGGGAACATTTGGAAAGTCTTCACATAAGGTAATTGTTGAGCTATTGTGTATATATATGGGAGTTTATCTTTTAATTCTTTACTTGTTGCTATAGATTTTCTTGCAGGTGTTTGTCCAGCCGCATACCATTCAATAGCATGATCCCAAAGATACTTCACCCATGTCATAGCAGCCTTTAATACTTGTGGGTCTTCCACCATTACTTTCGGTAAAGCTAACACATGAGATCCACCAAATACTGCCCTATGAGTTCCAAATAGTGGCGCTGGTGCTGCTCCAAAATTCTCTTTCAAAACACCTTTCCAAGCCGTAGATGTCCATACTCCTGTAATTAATACACTTGATTGCCCACTCTCAAAAGCAGGCCCTGGATCTACAGAAGATTTAGGAAGATATCCTTTATCTTGAAAACTCATAAGAAGCCGTAATGCCTTTGCTCCCGCCTCCTGAAATGCCGGTTTCTTAAAGTCTGGAGTTAATAAATCTCCTCCAAATTGCCACATTAAATGTACCCACAACCAGCTCCAGGTAGGATTTTCATAGTACGGAGTAACACCTTTAGGAGTGACCTTTTTAAGTGCTTCCATTGCTTTTTCAAATTCAGCTCTAGTCCTTGGTGGTTTGTCAGGATCTAATCCTGCTTTTGCAAAATTTCCCCTATTATATGCCATATAGAATATCCAACAATCTAAGGGAATTCCATATATCTTATCCCCATTTACAATTCCTTTGAGCAGTTCTGGATAAACATCCTTAATATCTATCCCATATTGTTTCAATTCTTTTTCTGTAAAAGTTTTAAATTGATCTTGCTCAATAAAAAGAGGCATATCAGGTTTTCTTATAAACAAAACTTGCGGAGCTTGCTTTGTAGCAATTCCTGTGGATAACTTTGTTTTGTATTCCAAAGAATTTACTAAAACAAGGTGTACAACTTCTATATCAGGATGTTCTTTATTAAAGTTAGCAATAATTTTATCCATATAAGCTCCATCTGCTCCTCCAAGCGGTGTCATAAAGGTCAGAGTTATTTTCTTAGCCTGTCCCAAACTTATTACTATTAGAATCAGTAAACTTACTAACATGATTAAACTTAATTTTTTGATTCTCATCCTTTAAACCCCCTTTAATTTCTAAGCATCATTTAAAAACAAATCTAAGTTTTTTTAAAAACCTTTTTCTTTTATTTTGTCACCCCCTTAACTTAACTTTACTGGAAAGGTTTCCAGAAACACATAAAACAAAATTTACTAAAATTTTTAGTTTAATTTTAAATCAAAGGTATTTAGATTGTCAAGTATTTTTTAAAACCAAAACCAGTAATTAATATTTCACAGCTCCAAAAGTAAGTCCTCTCAAAAGATATCTTTGCATAGTAAAAGAGAAGATTACTGCTGGAAGCATAGTAACGATGCCTGCAGCTGCCAATGGTCCCCAAGCTATTCTCCAACCTGTAATATATCTTCCAAGATATACAGGCAAAGTTTGAGAATTTGCAGTACTTGTTAGAATTAAAGCAAGAAGAAATTCTCCCCAGCAAGTAACAAAACTCAGAGTCATCATTGCAGCAAGTCCTGGAGCACTAAGAGGCAAAACTACATGAAAGAATGTACTTAACGATGAAGCTCCATCTATATATGCTGCTTCATCTAGTTCTTTAGGTATTCCATTAAAGAAAGAAATCAAAACCCAAGTACTAAAAGGAATAGTAAATATAAGATATACCATAACAAGAGCAGTCCAAGTATCAAGCAACCTTAAATTTTTAAAGAGAATGTATAAGGGTAGAGCGGAGGCAATAGGAGGTAACATCCTAATAGAAATTATCCAATTAGCAAACTTTCTACCTCCGGTCTTGAATCGTGATATAGAATAGGCAGCCAGAGCAGAAATGATAACAGCAAGAATAGAGGTTATCAAAGATATTACAGTACTGTTTCTAAGGTAAGGTGTTATATTCTCAATAGAAGTTGTTGTACTTCCATAAAAACTTCCTCCACCAGTAAAATTCTCCAATGTTAAGGTCCTTGGAAAGATCATGGGAGGCCATGTAAACCAATCACTTGCAGGCTTAAAAGCAGTTATAATAAGCCAATATACTGGAAAAAGGAAAAAAACAAGAATAACTAAAAGAATTAACCATTTAACAGAATATAATAGATATTTCATAGTTTTAACCCCCTATAACTCCAAATATTCCCAAAGCCTCATTGTCCTTATAAGTATATTTGTTAGAATTGTTACTAAAATAAGGAGTAAAATACTTAAAGCTGAGGCATATCCTACATCCCATCCAAAAGATACCCCTACTTTATATATATAGAAACTGAGAGTATGGGTAGCATAACCTGGTCCACCAAAACTTGTCATATAAACAATATCAAACATTCTCAAGATATCTATTAGCCTTAAGATTATTAATATCCAGAAAAGAGGCCTAAGAAATGGAAACTCAATATACCTAAAAATAACCCATCTATTTCCACCATCAACTTTTGCAGCTTCAATTAGATCCGTAGGAACTGTTTGTAATCCTGCATACAGAACTAAGAAAATAAAAGGAGTCCATTGCCATATATCCATTATGACTACGGCAATCCTTGCGAAAAATGGATCTCCAAACCAAGCAATTTTATTCACTCTAAAAAGACTTAATAGATAATTGACTGGACCGTATTCATAATTAAAAAGCATCTTCCATATAACTCCTACAACTACTGCAGGAATCATCATAGGTAAAAGCAAAGAACTTCTCACAATCTTTTCACCAACCAAGTTTTGTATAAATAAAGCGATAAATCCTCCTAAAATAATTTCGATAGGTAGAGCCAATAATACAAGTAAAAAAGTAAATTCCAAAGTAGAATGGACACCTTCATCCTTAAAGGCTTTAATATAATTCTCTAATCCAACAAAATAGGGAGCTTTCCATTCTGCTAAATTGTAATGCATAAAAGAAATAACTATCATGTAGATAAAGGGGAAAATAGTAAGTAATAAAAACACAAACACAAGAGGCATAACCATAAGTATCGCTGTCCGTCTTGTTCCTTTATCCATTAAATTTCCCCCTATCCTTAATTTTTAATTAATAGGGGGAGCATTAAGCTCCCCCCAAAAGCTTATTACTTACCAGATAGGATATTCATCCACTGTTCGGCCAGTTTATTGAGTTCTTCTACAGTATTAGGTCTTTTACCCATCAAAATTTCAGAGAATACTCCTACAGTAACATCCTCAAGTTTAGGCTCTTCAGGAATCCTTGGACGATGTGATTGAGTCTTTATGGTCTGTAAGAACACAGATACTCTGGGATCCGCTTTTCTAACCTCGGGATCTCTTACAGTAGAAAGTCTTGAAGGTGCTACTCCGTATTTTATAAATTTAATCTTGTCATTTTCTTTATTAGTTGCAAATTGAATAAACATGAAGGCTTCTCTCTTATTTTTGCTTGCAATGTTTAATCCAAGAGCCCAATTTCCACTCACAGAATGTCCACCAGGCATTACTGCGACGCCTACTTTTTTATCGATGGGTTGTAGAGCAGAAGATGTCTTGAAAGTTGCCCACACTCCAGTCCATTGTGGAACCATAGCTACAGTTCCTCTTGCAAAGTATTCTAATGTTTCACCATAATCAGATCCAAGAGGATCAGGGCTATAAGGCATTAAAGCCTTCATAGTCTCAAGGGCTTTTACCCCTTCAGGAGAGTTAAAGGCTGGTTTTTTATCGGAGGTGAAGTAATCTCCATAATCAAGATCTACAGGACCCCATTTCTTCAAACCTTCCTGACTTCTCCTATAAGGAGCAAAGTACAACAAGTACATATAGAATAATGTATGGGTTCTTGGGAACATAAGAGCTATACCATACTCTGTAGGAGAATTAGGATTAAATTTCTTTGTGAAAAATTTTGCAACCTCAACAGTCTCTTCCCAAGTCTTTGGAACTTTGAGGTCTTTTCCAAACATCTTCTTAAATTCTGCTTTTAACTTAGAATCATTGAAGAGATCTTTACGATAATAGAAAAGCATAGTATTGCAATAAAAAGGTATACCTATATTCTTTCCTGCCCACATACCAGCTATATGCCATATGGTAGGATCAAAATCCTTCATGTCCCAATTAGGATCTACAAGATCGGGATTTTGTTTTCTAAACTCATTCAAATCTACAAATCCTTTTGCTACTGCTCCTGCTGTCATAACGTCCCAAGTTGCTACATCAAAAGCCCCAGTTCCACTTGCCACATCAGCTAACATCCTTGGATAAAGTACTTCCCAAGATATAGGTGTTACCTGTACTTTTATGTTAGGATATTTTTGCATAAATCTTTGAGCAATATCTTGCAAAGCATCAGCATTATCAGGTGATGACCACACATTTAAAACCACTTGTTTTTGAGCATATCCCCCAACAATTAATAATAGAAACAAAGCAACAGAAATTAAAATCAAAAACCTTTTCATAAATAACCCTCCCCTTTGAGAAAATTTGGAAAAACTCAAATGAGATTCAAGAAGGTTTACAAAATTACTTTATCGCCCCCCTTAAAAATTTTACTAGAAATTTCACTAAATAATATAACACTAATAATTTTTAAAGTCAACTTTTAAAAGTCAAGTTTAACCTGTTGACTACTAATTAAAATAATTGTATATTTTAAGTAAAATTTTAATAGTTCTGTTTTAAAAAGGTGAGAGTAATGAAAAGAGAAAGTACAAAGAAAAAGGTTACATTAAAAGATATTGCAAAGGCTGCTGGTGTATCCGTATCGGCAGTCTCTTTCGCACTAAATAATAAAGGTTCCCTTAATCCTGAAACCAAAACAAGAATCTTGAAAATTGCTCAGGAACTTGGTTATAGTCCTGAGAGAGAGATTAAAAAAACTTATACTATAGGACTTGTAATAAGCGATGTTACAAACCCCTTCTATCCAGCTGTGGTAATAGGGGTTGAGAGTGTCTTATTAAAACATGGATATAGCCTATTCTTATGCAATACTGATTACGACCCTGAGCTTGGATGCACCTCTATAAAAAGGTTTATAGATAGAAATGTAGATGGAGTAATAATAATGACTAACAGATTGGATGATTCAGTGATAGAACTTCTAAAATTGTACGAAATTCCTGTATTAGTCTTTGATAGAAATATAGAAGGTCTTGATGTTAGTGGGCTATTAGTAGATTTTCAATCAGGCATATCCGAAGCCGTTACCCATCTTGTTAACTTAGGACATACAGATATAGCCATAATTACAGGTCCTCTTGATTTAGAAACAGCCCAAGCAAGACTCAGAGCCTTTAAAATGGCTCTTAAAAGATACAACATTGACTTACCCGAAGACAGGATCTTTGAAGGAGACTTTAAAATGAGAAGCGGCGAAGAAGCCATGAAAAAAATTCTAAAACTTGATCCAAGACCTACTGCTGTTTTTGCATCTAATGATATGATGGCTATTGGTGCTTTAAGGGAGGCTCAAAACCAAGGAATAAGAATACCAGAAGATATGTCCATTGTGGGACTTGATGATATTATGATGGCCTCCTATGTCAATCCTCCCTTAACTACCGTAGTCTTTCCTCAACAAGAAGTAGGAACAAAGGCGGCAGAATTAATATTGAGAGCAATAGAAAAAGGAGAAAAAGCTGTATCTTATATCCATACTTACCTTGTAATTAGAAAATCTACAGGCCCTGCGCCAATTAAATAAAAGACTACGAAAGTTCTTTAGCAAAAAGAGCAGCCCCTAAGGCTCCAATTATCTGAGGCTCCTCAGGAACTTTTATATTTACTCCCATCAAATCTTCTAATGCCCTAACTACTCCAATATTTTTAGCTACTCCTCCACTCATAACTACTTCCATCTCTATGCCTACTCTCTTAGCAAGTGAAAATGCTCTTTTGGCCACTGAATAGTTTATCCCTTTTATAATCTTTTCCTTAGGAACTCCTTCAGAGATCAAAGTTATTATTTCAGATTCTGCAAAAACAGTACATATATTAGTTATCTCAACATGCTCTAAAGTCCTAAGGTGTACTTCTCCAAATCCATCAAGAGAGATTTGAAGTACTTTAGACATTATTTCCAAAAAACGTCCAGTTCCTGCTGCACATTTATCATTCATCACAAAATCAACCACAGCACCATTTTTACCTATTTTTATTACTTTACTATCCTGTCCTCCTATATCTATTACCGTCCTTACATTAGGAAACAAAAAACTTATTCCTTTAGCATGACAGGATATCTCAGTTTTAGTTTTTTGAGTAAAATCTACTTTTACTCTTCCATAACCAGTTGCAACAATATTATTAATATTATCTAAAGAAAGGTTATGGGTTTTTAACAAGTCATAAATTAAATCTAAAGCAGTTTTATTCCCATCAGGACCTGTCTCCTTTATAGAGTATCCTAAAATCTTATCCCCTGATCCATCATAGGAAAGCAGAACCACTTTTGTAGTAGCAGAACCTATATCCACACCTAAAAAATATTTCATGATATCACCTCTAAAAAGGCTTCTACTCTTGTTTTAATCTGTTCCTTTGGAAAATTAAGCTCATCCACCAGATCTCCATCAATAACTATCGAAGGAATACCCTCTGATACAAGCTTTTGCCTAATTATATAGGCTGGAACAGATCCTTGTCTACATCCCCACTGATTAAAAATTATTACCCCATCAGCTTTATATTTTTCCACATTCTCCAAAGCCGTATTTACTCTATCTTCTAAAGTTGAGAATGCTTTAAAATTTACCAACTTTTTGGCAAGAGATTCAAAGGGATTGCTCACATCAAGTTTCTCCCAGGAGATAGAGGTAGATTCTTCAAAAACAATATATGCACCCTTGCTATTCAACCATTGAAAGAAATCTGTTTTAAAATAAGGACCAAGGTGCATCCAATATAATCTTACCTTTGGCTCTATTATATCTCCCCTTTTTATTCTTTCTTTTATTTCATCTCTAAGACTTTTAAAAAACTCAACTCCATATTTAGAGCCAAAAACAGAAAAAATCATTCCTGCATAATCTAAAAAGTTTTTACCATCCATTACTACATACTCTCTCCTAAGATCTTTTATCTCTTCAAAATATTTATAAGCCTCATTAGATAAAGTAATAGCCTTTTTAAGCCTATTTATTCCGTCTTTCACTCCAAGCCTCTTAGTAAGGTTATAGTACAACATTTCAATTTGGGAGGCCAAGTAATCTATATCTTCATAAGAATCTATTATGTAAATCTCTCCTCCATTTAGATCTTTTGTAAGAGCAAAAGAAAATACAGGAGAAAAACACGGTTTTGTATAGCTTACTAAAAAATCAGGCGTGGGAAAAATTTTTAGTTTTGATAATCCTACAACTCCCCTATGTACACTACATACATCAGAATTCCCTAAAATTGCCTCACTCTCAGAAAGAGCCCTTCTTATTAAACCAAAAGCAGCCAAAAAACCTGCTGCCACCTCCGGAAGAAGAGGATACATATCAAGGGCATAAAATATCTCTGAAGGGGCAAAAATATTCATCATAATTTTTTTACTTTTCTTACTGTAAACATGCTTTACAAGATCTAATGCATATAAATAAGAAATTTTGGTTACCTTATCTTCCCTATATTTTGCTCTAATGAACATTCTTGCCCCCAAATAGAAAAGGGGAAAATTCACAGCACTCTTTATAATATTTGATTTCTCATAAATTATTTTTTCTACGTTCATAGATCATCTCCATGAAAGCTTCAACTCTTGTTCTTATTTGTCCCTTATTTCCCAGGGTATAATCGTCTTCGATTAAAAGAACTGGAAGATCTAAACCTTTTAAAGCCTCTCTTAATCTTCCTACTTGATAAATGAGGGGATCACAAAACTTCAAAAGATAAATAATAACACCATCAATATTTCCTTTTAAATCTTTGATCAAATTGATTCTCTTTTCCTGATCTAAATTTCTCACACAGGTAACCCTTCTAAGATAGTACTTAGAAAGGGCATAAAATGGATCTTCATGATAATTTTTAATCTCTTCTAAAGAATTTCCCCCAAAACAAGCATCAAGATATATAACTTCAATACCTAATTCACTCAAATAATTGACAAAATCAAGGGGAAACATTGAAGAAAGCAAATAAACTCTTAACCCATTACTATTCCTTATAGGTCTAGAAGAAGTAAAAGAATTCCCTGTAAGGAGAGAAAGAATAAAGAGGGGATCTCCTAACCTATTTCTTTTAATCTCCCTTCTCAAAGAATTATAAAAATCAATTACTTCTACAAGTTTTTCAAACTTTATATCTTCGCTAAGATCTTGATAAAATGCTTTAAGTTCCTCTGAAAAATATCTCACAGCTTCCTCATCTCTATTAAATGGGATTTTTAAAAAGTAAATTTTTTCAGAAATATCTAAATTTCTCCAACATTCGTATATTCTCTTTGAAGAATCACAACCATCGGTGAGGACAACCTTTTCCAATCTTAATTCATTTCTTAAAATATACTCATTTACATTCCTAATATATGGACAAAAATATTTTGGATATAATTCATCGGTTCTTTCGGGATATGATTGGGGAAAAATCAAAGGAAGGGGATTAAAATCTGAAGCAGAAATAATCTCAGGGGGTACGTAGGAACACATATATCCCACGTAACCCCCCAAATTAATTTTCTCTTTTATATAAGAATAGTAACTATAATAATCACTCAACTCCTCCATTTAAGAAAAATTATATCACAAAAACTACTTTACTCCTTTTACTTTATCTCTTATTTCGATTAACTCTTTCATCACATGATATAGATTGTAAGATGCCTCTTTCGTTCCAAAGATATCGTGAAGCTCTTTATATAGCTTATAAAGTCTATTGTAAATATTTCTATCCTCTTCTCTTGGATAATATACTTTATCCTTTACTCTACATATGGCCTTTTGAGCCTCCTCAACATTTTTATATCCACTCTTCTCATATCCTGCAGCCACAGCACCAAATATTGCTGCACCAAGGGCTGGAGTTTGAGAAGAATAAGATATTTTTATGGTTCTTCCTAAGACATCGGCATAAACCTGCATGACAAATGGGTTCTTTTCAGGTATACCACCACAAGCTATTACTTCATTAACCTTTACACCATACTCCTCAAATCTCTCCATAATTACTCTTGCACCAAAGGCTGTTGCTTCTATTAGAGCTCTATATATCTCTTCTGGTTTTGTCTGGAGAGTTTGCCCTATTAAAAGTCCTGTAAGTTTGGCATCTACAAGTACTGTTCTATTTCCATTATTCCAATCAAGGGCAAGAAGTCCGCTTTCTCCTGTCTTTAACTTCTCTGCTCTTTCTGTTAATAATTGATGAAGATCTTTATTTCTCCCTTCCTCACCAAAATACTCTCTTGGAGTTAAATACTTTACAAACCAATTGAATATATCTCCCACAGCAGACTGTCCCGCCTCCAGTCCATAATAGCCCGGAAGGATTGAACCATCTACTATTCCACAAAGTCCAGGAATATCAGGAAGTTTTTCAGTATTAGGAACCACCATCATATCACAAGTAGAGGTACCTATAACCTTTACAAGAATGCCAGGCTTAATTCCTGCGCCAACTCCTCCCATATGGGCATCGAAGGCTCCAACGGCTACTACTACATCTTTATTCAACCCAAACTTCTCCGCATAATATTCTGATATATATCCAAAAGGAACATCAGAGGTATAAGCTTTATTGTAAAGCCTATCCCTTAACTCTGCAAGTTTGGGATGAAGTTGAGAGAGAAATTCTTTGCTTGGTAGCCCTCCCCACTCTAAATTAAACATAGCCTTATGTCCTGCTGCACATATACTTCTTTTTATTTCATGGGGTTTAGTTTTCCCTGTTAAAACTGCTGGGATATAATCGCATATCTCTACCCATGTATATGCAGCATCAAAAACCTTAGGATCTACTCTCAGACAATGTAGTATCTTAGAGAAAAACCATTCAGAAGAATATACACCGCCATACTTTCTCAAGTATGGATATCCCTTTTCATTGGCAAGTCTTGTTATCTCTTCTGCCTCCTCATAACTGGAGTGATCTTTCCAAAGCCATGCCAAAGCATTAATGTTGTCTTTAAACTCCTCATGAAAGGCAAGAGGTATTCCATCTCTGTCTACTGGTAAAGGAGTGCTTCCTGTAGTATCTATTCCTATACCTATAACATCCTTTCTGCTAAACTCCTTACTGTTCCTTTCTGCTTCCTTTAACGCTCCCTCTATGGTTACTTCAAGCCCTTTTATGTAGTCGGCTGGATGTTGCCTTGCTACATTTGGATTCTTAGGATCAAGAACCACTCCATCTTCCCCATGTTCATAATTGTATACGTATGTACCCAACTCTTCCCCATTTCTTATATCCACTACTAAAGCTCTGACAGAGTTAGTACCATAATCTAAGCCAATAGCATATTTACCCATATGCATACCTCCCAAACATCATTCAATTTTTAGTAATAATTTTACTAAAAAATACCTCAAAATAAAATCAGTAATTCAAGTATTCTCTAAGCTCTTTATTAAAAGGCTGTGTCAAAATCTCGTCTAAAACAGCAAGCACCTGTTCATAAGACTTAGTCCTAGGATCTCTTACTAATATCTCCTCAAGTACTTTTATATCTTTAGAGATAAACCCTTCTAAAGCCCATTCCATTCTTAAAATTCTTGGCATTAAGTAGAAGATTTTTATCCTATGAGTAAGATCAGGCTCTATCTTTTCAGGCTTTATCCCAGTTTCATCTACCCATACAGGCACTTCTACCACTACATCGTCAGGAATACCTGATAGGGTACCTCTATTAGGAATATTCAATATTAATCTTGATTTGCCTTTTCCAGTAATACTTTTTATAAAATGTATATGCTGTTCACCACTTAATTTATCTTTATTAAATAACTCAGGCCATATTTCCATTAACTTTATACTTTTATCCTTCTCAACCTCTTTAGCAATTTCAATCATTCTCTTCCTACCCTTTCTTAGCTCTTCATGAAATTTAGGCCTTTCTATCTCATTATCAATACCTCCAAACTTCCCATACCATTTCTTTTTAGTCTCAAGATTGTAGTTGTACTTCCATGTTCCATTCCTACAGGCATCCCCTATGGGGAGCATTCCATAAAATTTGTACATATCCATAACCGCAGGACTCATCTGAAGATCCCATGGATTCTTAGGCTCCCAATTTTGAGACTCCTTTTCAATCCATTCATCAAGAAGAGGGTAAGCATTCTTACCTCTATATAAAAATCTATTAAGGAAAATTCCATGGTTAACTCCAGCAACTTGCCAATCTACCTCTTTTGGATCTAATCTCAAAGAGTTAAATACTTCGTATACTCCATGAAAGCCATGACATATTCCCACCACATTAATATCCGTTAACCTATTTAAAAGTTGGGTAATTTCAAAAACAGGATTAGCAGTCTGGAGAAGCCATGAAGATGGAGCATATTTTTTCATAGCCTTTGCTATATCAATAGCAAGCTTCAGATCATAATAAGAAATCAATACATAAGTGTAAGTTGAGACCATATTCAATTCCTGACTGTCAATCCCCCTGTAATAACCGTGCTTTTCTCCAATCTGCGTAACTATATCATACTTTATAAATCCATCTTCATGACCCTCAGGAAAAGGAAGAGCAGTATTTATAATAAAATCTGCTCCTTCGATGCCCTCCTCAAGTCTCTTAGTCTTTTCAAACCTCAGATCAGCCCCAATTTCTTCCACATATTTCTTAGCAAGAATATAAGAAGCATTTAATCTTTCCTCATGTACATCTATCATAGATATCAAAGATCCGCTTAATTCAGGTGT
Source organism: Dictyoglomus thermophilum H-6-12 (assembly GCF_000020965.1). Lineage (NCBI taxonomy): Bacteria > Pseudomonadati > Dictyoglomota > Dictyoglomia > Dictyoglomales > Dictyoglomaceae > Dictyoglomus > Dictyoglomus thermophilum. The sequence goes on from NC_011297.1 coordinate 1,589,622, forward strand.
CTTAGCAATATCACCAATGATTTGTAAAGAAAATCTAATACTTCCTGCCCCTACAATAGCTATTTTCATAAGAATCTAACCCCCTTCTTAAAAAATCTTTACTTAAAAAGTATAAGAAAAATTATACCTAAAAGAATAGTAAGAGAAACATAAAAGGAAGCAAACTTTGAATTCAAATTCCTCTCATTAGAATAAATCACAACCACAAGAGGTGCTGGAAGTAGTACTCCTATAGAGATAATTTTAATCATTAGAGAACTTCCCATCAATCTTAAGAGTAAAGCCAAAGCTAAACCCGGAATAAATCTCAATAAAACACCATATAATAAAGCTTTTATCTCCGATTTATTTAAATTAAAGTCCAAAAAGTAGCCAAGAGTAAAAAGAGCAAGAGTAGAATTAGGCAAAGAAAGTTGAGATACAAAAGTAGTAAAAACTTCTGGAAAGTTGATCTTTAGAGAGCTTAAAACAAGAGAAATTATATAAATTTGCAAAGGAAAGAAAGAAAAAACCCTCTTAAGAAGATAAGGAATTTTATTTAAAGACCACCCATTCTCCGACATCAGAGAAAGAGCATAAGAGAGTCCAAAAACAATAAAAGAATTACCTATATCAAACATTGCCATATAGAGAAGTCCCTCATCGCCATAAAGCCCCTTAATAAAGGGATAAGAAAAAAGCCCCACATTGTAGCCACATATACCAATTAGTAGAGTCCATTTTAATCTATCATCCAAATCCAACCCTCTTAAAAAATACAAACCAAGTAAAAATATAATTAGGCCAAAAAGGAAGGACACTAACGGAAGTATAAAAAGATCAGCCTTCAAAGCTGAAGAAATAAATACTTTTAATATCGTTGCAGGAAGGGTTATATATATCACAAATCTACTAAGAACAGTACCTGTGCTCTCAGGAAATAGTTTTATTTTTTTTGCAATATAACCTATAATTATCACAAGTATGTTTATTAAAATACTTTCTGTCATATGAAAAGAATTATATCATTTTTACAGGAGGACAAAAAATGTTAGTTTGGGACAGTAGTTATTCAAATCTCATAGAGTATATCAAAAACCAAAAAGAAAAGCCTTTTCTTCTTGTCGATGAAAATACTTACAAAGTAGCTGGAAGAGAGATTGAAAGCCAATTAAAGAAATTGAATATTGATTATGATTTGCTAATCCTACCTGGAGATGCTCATGCCGATGAAAAGCACATATGTAAAGTAATGCTTCACGTAAATAGTAACCACATGATGGTATCTATAGGTTCGGGAAGCTTAACAGATATTGCTAGATTTATCTCTTATAAAATGAATCTTAGATTTCTATCGGTACCTACAGCCCCCTCTATGGATGGATACGCCTCTTCAGTAGCCGCTTTAACAATTGATAATATAAAAACTACAGTTATAGCCAAAACACCAGAAAAAATTTTTGCTCGTATAGATGTAATAAAAGATGCCCCTGAGATACTTAAAAAGGCTGGATTTGGAGATCTCATAGGGAAATATACCGCTCTTTCCGACTGGAAACTTGCAAATATCCTTACAGATGAACCAATAAACGAAAAAGTATATAACGAAATGTATGAAGCCTGCGAGAATACTTTAAAAAGCATAAATAAACCTGACTTTGAAAAACTCCTTCTTGAAGCCCTCATAAAATCAGGTGAGTTAATGGCAATTGTAGGTAATTCAAGACCAGCCTCAGGCGCAGAACACCACATTGCCCATTATTTAGAGTTTTTAGGATATGACATATTTCATGGGATAAAAGTAGGAATATCAACCCTATATGTGATAAAACTGTATGAAAAACTTTTTGAAATTGATCTTGATAATACTAACCAATACTTAGACTACGAAGTAGATATAGAACCATGGAAAGAGGAGATCAAAGTAAACTTTCCGCAAATTAGTGAGAGAATAATAAAAGAGAATTTAGAAAGAATGAAAGAATTCAATAATCCATCTTTTAGAAGAGCCTTCTTAGAAAAAATCAAGTTAAATAAAAATAAAATATACCTTATTGCAGAAAAGCTTCTCAATAAGAAAGAGGAAATAATAAGGGCATATAATGAATTAGGATTTTCCACAAATCCTCAAGACTGGAACATTAAAGAGGAGGACATTAAAAAAGCAATACAATATGCTCTATACATTAGAGATAGATTTACTATTCTTACCCTATATCAATTTTTAGGTGTTTTAAAAAATTTATCAAATGATGTATAATATTGTTAAGAAAGTTAACTTTTAAAGGATGGATATATTTTGAGAAAGAAGATCGGAGTCATAATAAACTATCTATATGAGGGGTATCAATTAAAGGTATTATCTGGAATACTTAATACAGCCAGAAATTATAATACTGATGTCCTTGTTTTTGTAGGGGGAAATTTAAACTCTGATATTGAAAACATACAAAGAAACAAGATATATAAGCTAATTACTTCTAAAAATGTTGATGGCTTAATAATACTTGGATTAGTCTTGGGGTATAATATACCAAAAGAGAAAATTATTCAATTTTACAAAAACTTTGTTGATATACCCACAGTAAGTATTGGAATTAAGGTTAAAAACTTTCCATCTATAATCACCGATAATTCAAAAGGATTTATCAGCTTACTTAATCATCTTGTAAAAGACCACAAATATAAAAACTTTGCCTTTGTCACAGGGCCATTAAATAATGATGAGGCAAAAGAAAGATATGAGATCTTTTTAAGAGTAATGGGAGAAAACCATATGGAAGTAAGCTCTGATTATATCTACTATGGAGACTTCTCAAAAATTTCTGGTATCAATGCAGTTAAAGCCTTTTTAGATGAAAGAAAACTAAAACTACCAGATGTAATAGTTTTTTCTAATGATATAATGGCCATTGGAGGAATAGAAGAACTTAAAAGAAGGAATATAAAGATCCCGGAAGAGATTGCAATAACAGGCTTTGACAATATTGAAGAATCCTATTCCATAACCCCCTCTCTTACCACTGTAGATCAACCCCTTTATAAACTTGGAGAAACAGCATTAGAAACATGTCTCTCATTGACCTTAGGAGAGAAAACAAGAGAAGATGTTATTCTTCCCACAAAATTAATAATAAGGGAATCTTGTGGACACAAAGAGGGCACCGTCAATATATATTTTCCCGAAAAAGAGAAAGTAAAAAATATTTCAGAGATAAGAAAACTAAAGAAAGACTTTCTGGAACTCTTAGAAAAGGATTTGAAAGACAAAAAGAATTATCAGTTACCTTCTGAAATTTATGACTTTTTCTTTACTTCTTTATTTGAAAATAATCAAGTCTTCTTAAATAAAATTTGTGAATACTTAGAGAAGGAAGAGCCCGAAACCATAGAAGAACTAAAAGAAATCACATCTTCACTTTATCTTTTCGTTCAAATATATTTAGAAGAGGATTTAAAGAAAACCGCAGAAAATCTAATCCTAACAGCAGAAAAAATAATAAAAGCCTATTCTGAAAAATTATTAAGATATGAGAAATTCAAAATCAATGAAGAAACAGAACTTTTAGGATATGTTGGTTCTGATCTCCTTTCAAGTTTTAGAATGGAGGATATCCTTGAAAGAATTTCTATAAGGCTTCCAGAATTAAATATCAACACTTTCTATTTGATATCTACCGATGAAAACTTAGAAAAAAGGAAACTTATCTTTGCTCGATTAAAAGATCGAATCGTACAGGAAGAAATAAGTTTTAACTCTAATGAGATAATACCCCAAAAACTTTACCCAAAGGAAAGAACAACTTTAATAATAAAACCATTATATTTTCAAGAGAGTTTTTTTGGATATATAGTATTTGAATACGGTCCTAAAAGAGGAGTAATATATGAGATTCTAAGATCCCAAATCAGCGCAGCTATACAAGGTGCAAAACTTTTTGAAGAATTAAATCAGTTAGCCATTACTGATCCTCTGACTAAGCTTCCCAATAGAAGGTATATAGAAGCAGAATTTCAAAAAGAGATAGAAAGATCTAAGAGATATTCAAGCCCCTTATCGGTTATGGTACTCGATCTTGACAATTTTAAAATTATAAATGATACCTTTGGACATCAGTATGGAGATGGGGTATTAAAGAAAATTGCAGAAAACCTCAGAAAATATTGTAGAAAAGTGGACATTGTAGGCAGATTTGGAGGAGATGAGTTTGTAATAATCTTACCAGAAACAAATCTTGAAAAAAGTATAAAAGTTGCAGATAAGATAATAAAAAATCTTGAGAAAATGAATATAACTCTCCCTAATGGTGAGAAAGTATATATAAGTGTAAGCATTGGCATAGCCTCATATCCTGAGACCACTAAAGATCCAGAAAAGCTTTTAAGCCTTGCTGACATAGCAATGTATAATGCCAAAAAATTAGGAGGTAAGCAGTACTCTGTCGCAAGCTTTTAGTGTTAAAATTATAAAAATAGGGGGGAGGCAACAATGAGAAGAAACATTGGAATATTCGTAGATAATTTAAATGTATATCAATGGAATATTTTAAAAGGCATTTTTGCATATGCAGAGAAAAATAACATAAATCTTTACTGTGTTGTAGGAAAACCTCTAAATTCTCCCTTTGATTATGAAAAAAACGCTAACAAAATTTATTATTTAATATCTAAAAAAGATATAAACGGATTAATAATCTTTACCTCTGCCTTAAGCTCTCATACCCCAAACGAAGAAATAGTAAGATTTTGCAAACTATTTTCTGAAGAGATACCTATAGTAAGCATTGGTCTACCTTTAGAAAAAGTTCCAAGCTTTTCCGTAGACAATATAAAAGGATTTAGAGAACTTCTAACTCACCTTATTGAAGACCATGGTTATACAAAGTTTGCCTTTATAACTGGTCCTATGGACAACATTGAAGCCAGAATAAGATATAAAGTATTCATGGAAGTTATGTCTAAATACGACATAAAAGTACCCGAAGACCACATATATTATGGAAATTTTCTACATGAAGCTGGAAAAGAAGCTATAAGAACCTTTTTTGACGAGAGAAAAATAAGACCTGAGATAATTGTTTCATCCAATGACGATATGGCTCTTTCCGCCATTGAAGAATTAAAGAAAAGAAATTTTCTTATACCAGAAGACATCAAAATCACTGGATTTGATGATGTGGAAGAAGCAAGCTTTATAACTCCACCTCTCACTACTGTGAGACAGCCCCTATTTGAGATGGGAGAAAAAGCCATAAAAACTCTAATGGAAATAATAGAGGGAAGAGAAGTACAAAATATAGAACCTCTTCCCACAAAATTGATTATAAGAGATTCTTGTGGATGTAAGTACTCGGCTTTAGACAGAGCAAAAGTAGAAGTTAAAAAGATAAATCTAAATTTTGGTTTAGAAAAATTAGAAAAGCTAAAAGAAGAATTTATAAAGGTTGCAAATGAGGTTCCATATGATTTGGAAAAAGATGAAATACTAAACCTTTATGAAAATTTTCTCAAAAGTTTAAAAGAAAAAGATCCAGAGCCCTTCCTTAACTACCTACAAAAACTTCTCAAGATAAAAGAACTAATTAACCCTCAACTAGGATACTTTCAAGATTACATCTCTATTCTAAGAAGATTTCTCATATACTATATAGAGAAAGAAGATCTAATCTTTGCGGAAAATCTTTGGCACCAGGCAAGGGTTATGATAAGTGACTATGCGGAAAGATCTCAAGGATATCAAAAGGCTCGCTTAGAAGAAGACTTTCAAGAGTTAACAGGATTTGGCATAAACTTAATTTCTTCTTTTGACAAAAGCTCTATTATAAATTCCCTTAAAGAAAATCTACCAAATCTTGGAATAAAAAGTTTCTACATTATAGAACAAGAAGATTCTCAAAATAAAAAGAATCTACTTTTTGGTCTCTCAGAAGATAGCGAGTATAAAGATATAGATTTCTCCAATGGACTAATACCCAAAAATGTTCTACCCAAAAGAAGATTTACATATATTGTTGAGCCTCTTTACTTCCAAGACACATTCTTTGGTTATGCTCTTTTTGAATTTAGTAATCTTCATAGATTCTTCTATGAAATACTCAGAGCTCAAATAAGTTCAGGAATCCAAGGGGCAAGATTATTCGAAGAGAGAAAAGAGTATGAAAATCAATTAATAGAACATATTAAAGAGCTATCAATTTTAAACGAAATTGGAAATACCATAACCTCTTCTATTGAATTAGAACTAATATGGGATCTTGTTTCAAGCAAAATAGCAAACCTTTTTGATTACAATGTCTTTTACTTGATATTATTGGATGAGGAGAAAAACCTCTTAGATATAAAAGTGAAAAAAGTCAAAAAAGGAAACGGAAAACTTTCAGATTCGGATAAGAAAATAATAATGGACTCTATAAAGAATAATAAGCCTATATTAAGAAAGGGACAAAAGAAAAACATACTATGTGTTCCCTTAATCACAGGAAGAGGAGTAAAAGGAGCTATTTTCCTTAAGCATGAAAAGGATATATATACCGAAAAAACCTTAAATTTGCTAAAAACCATAGCAAATTACATATCCATAGCAATTGAAAATGCCCTTCTTTTTGAAGAGACAAAGAAATTAGCTACCATTGATCCTCTTACAGGAATTCTAAATAGAAGAGCCTTAGAAGAAGCTTTTAACAAAGATGTAGAAAGAGCCAAAAGATATAATAGACCTCTTTCTGCTATGGTTATAGATGTGGATGATTTTAAACTATTTAATGATACCTATGGACATCTTTTTGGAGATCAGGTATTAAAAGAACTGGCAAAGACCTTAAGAAATTCCTGTAGAAAGACTGACATAGTAGGACGCTACGGTGGAGATGAGTTTTGTATAATCCTACCAGAAACCAATTTACAAGGCGCTACTAAATTTGCAGAAAGGCTATTAAAAAACATCAGAAATTTAACCGTTGTAACACCTGATAATAACAAAATACCAATAAAAGTAAGTATAGGGGTAGCCTCCTATCCTGATGACACCTACGAACCTGAAAAACTATTAACTCTTGCAGACACCACCATGTACAAAGCCAAAACTTCTGGAGGAGACTCCTTTGCTACTATATCTTATTCCTATAAGACTCCAATCTCTAAAGAGGCTCCTAATTTTGATGTATTTCTTGGCCTAATAAACGCTATTGATAGTAAAGATAATTACACTTATGTCCACTGTAACGATGTGGCAAAGTATGCAAGAAAAATCGGAGAGAAATTAGGACTCTCTAAAGATGATCTTGAGATACTAGAACTTGCAGGAAAACTTCACGATATTGGAAAGATAGGAATACCTTCTGAAATACTTAAAAAACCAGGACCATTGACCGAAGAAGAATGGAAAATCATCAAAGAGCATCCCAGATTAGGATACCTTATATTAAATCAACTCCCCAAGATGGAAAAACTACTCCAGGCAATACTCTACCACCATGAAAGATACGATGGAAAAGGATATCCCCAAAGCCTTGAAGGGAAAGAAATCCCACTTATTGCAAGAATTTTAGCAGTAGCAGACGCCTACTCTGCAATGAAAACCGATAGACCTTACAGAAAAGGCCTTTCTAAGAAGGAAATTATTAGTGAGATAAAGAAAAACATGGGTAAGCAGTTTGATCCAGAAATTGCTCAAGCATTCTTGGAACTATTAGAAAAAGGAGAGATTGAATGATATAATTTTTAAAAAAACATACCTAAAAAGGAGGATTTCCTAATGAGAAATTTTGTATTTCATAATCCAACCAAAATCATCTTTGGTAATGACACAACTAATGAGGTGGGAAAAGAGGTTAGAAATTATGGAAAGAAAGTACTTCTTATTACAGGACAAGGAAGTATTAAGAGAATAGGCTTATACGATAAAGTGATAAACTTACTAAAAGAGGAAAATCTTGAAATATATGAACTTTCCGGAGTTAAACCTAATCCCAGAGTAGATCTTGTAAGAGAAGGAATAAAAATAGTAAGAGAGAACCAAATTGATATACTACTTGCTGTAGGCGGTGGAAGTGTCATTGACACAGCAAAGGCAATTGCAGCAGGATTAACTTATGATGGAGATGTGTGGGACCTATTTACAAAAAGAATACCCATAAAACCTACCTTGCCTATTGGAGTTGTATTGACCTTAGCTGCTACAGGCTCAGAAATGAATGGGAATGCTGTCATATCTAATATGGAAACCCAAGAAAAATTAGCGATCTCAAGTCCTTATTTATACCCTAAATTTTCTATTCTTGACCCCAAAAATACAGTATCCGTTCCTTTAAACCACACTCTTTATGGAATTGTAGATATTCTATCTCATGTTTTCGAACAATATTTCGATAAAACAGAAGATGCAATACTTCAAGATAGGTTTGCAGAGGCTATAATGAAAACAGTAATAGAGACAGCCCCTAAGCTCGTAGAAAATCCAGAAGACCTAGAAAGCAGAGCGGTAATACTTTGGTGTGGAACCAATGCTCTTAATGGAATAATAGGTGTGGGAAAAGAGCAAGATTGGGCTTCTCATGCAATTGAACACGCCATATCTGCCATCTATGATATTCCTCATGGGCTTGGGCTTGCTATAGTATTTCCTCATTGGATGAAGTATGTTATAGATGTGATTCCTCATAAATTTGCTAATTTCGCAAGAAATGTATGGAACATTCAAGGAGATGACGATTTTGAAGTAGGATTAAAAGGTATTGAGAAACTTATAGAGTTCTATGAAAGTTTAGGCATTCCTACTAAACTCTCGAGAATAGGAATAAATAATGAACGTTTAGAGGAAATGGCAGAAAAAGCTACTGAGTTTGGTCCCATAGGAAATGTAAAAAGGTTAACTAAAGAAGACGTATATAAGATTTTAGAACTTTGTTTATAAAAATCTCTTGACATAATAATCTTATTGTTGTTAAGATTTTGTAAATCTTTCTTTTTTGGGGAAAAGGAGGCTTGTCCTATGCATAGAAGTGACGCTGTAAAAAAAGGAATAGAAAAAGCTCCTCATAGATCTTTGTTTTATGCTATGGGATATACAAAAGATGAATTAGAAAAACCTCTTATAGGTGTGGTAAATTCTGGAAATGAAATGATACCTGGCCATATTCATCTGGATATAATTGCTCAAGCAGTAAAATACGGCATCTTAGAGGCAGGAGGTACCCCATTAGAATTTAGAGTTATAGGAATATGTGATGGCATTGCCATGGGACATAAAGGAATGAAGTATTCCCTTGCAAGTAGAGAGCTGATCGCAGATTCTATTGAGGCAATGGTAGAGGCATATCAACTGGATGGAATAATACTTATAACTAATTGTGATAAGATTGTACCTGGAATGTTAATGGCTGCAGCAAGACTTAACTTACCGTCCCTTATCCTTAGTGGTGGCCCTATGCTTGCAGGAAGATGGAGAGGAAAAGATGTAGATCTAATAAGCGTTTTTGAGGGTATAGGACAGGTAAAAGCAGGAAACTTAAAAGAGGAGGATCTTTATGAATTAGAACAATATGCTTGCCCTGGGTGTGGTTCATGTTCAGGAATGTTTACTGCAAACACCATGAACTGTCTCTCAGAAGCTTTAGGAATAGCTTTACCTTATAATGGAACATTACCTGCTGCTTATGATGGTATGAGAAAAAGACTTTCAAAAGAAGCAGGAAAAAGAATAGTTCAATTGGTAAAAGATAATATAAGAGCTCGTGATATTTTAACAAGGACAGCTTTTGAGAATGCCATTGCCGTTGATATGGCCCTTGGAGGCTCAACAAATACTGTTCTCCACCTGCTTGCAATTGCAAAAGAGGCAAAAGTAGATTTACCCTTAGATACCTTTCAAAAGATCAATGAAAGGACTCCCAATATATGTAAATTGAGTCCAGCCTCCTCTCAACACATTCAAGACCTTCACGAGGCAGGAGGTATACCTGCAGTATTAAAAGAGCTTCTTAAAGGAAACTTGATAGACCCAAATGCTTTAACAGTTTCAGGTAAAACCATAGGAGAAATAGCAGAAAGTGCAGTAATAAGAGATAGAAACGTAATAAGACCTTTAGAAGATCCCTATGCTAAGGATGGAGGTCTTGCCATACTATATGGTAATCTTGCTCCTGAAGGTGCTGTAGTTAAAAAATCTGCAGTTTCTCCTAAGATGTTAAAACATGAAGGACCTGCAAGAGTATTTAATAGTGAAGAGGAAGCTATAAAAGAAATATATTCAGGAAAAATTAAAAAAGGAGATGTGGTGGTAATAAGATACGAAGGCCCTAAAGGTGGACCAGGAATGAGAGAAATGCTTGGCCCTACCTCTGCCCTTGCTGGAATGGGCCTTGATGAAGATGTAGCACTAATAACTGATGGAAGATTCTCAGGAGGGAGTAGAGGTGCTGCTATCGGCCATATATCTCCCGAAGCTGCCGAAGGAGGTCCTATAGCTCTTCTAAAAGATGGTGATATCATAGAAATAGATATTCCTAATAGAACTTTAAATGTAAAATTAAGCAATGAGGAACTGGAAAAAAGAAAGAAAGATTGGAAACCCATTAAGAGAGAGATCGAATTTAGTTACTTAAGGAGATATGCAGCATTGGTTACATCTGCTAGCAAAGGGGCAGTTTTAAAAGATATATATGAATAAAAGGAGGGTAAGAGATGATTATAACAGTTGTAGATCATTATCCTAAAATACCTAATCCACCTCGAGAACCAAAATTAAGAAAAGCTATTCATGCTTATGATCAGGGCAAAATTACAAAAGAAGAATTAGAAAAAATATTTGATGAGGTAACTCAAGAAGTTATAGAAGAACAAATCTCTGCTGGTGTGGAACTAATAACCGATGGACAAATAAGGTGGGAAGATGGACAAAGTTACATTGCTAGAAAACTTGAAGGAACTCAAATTGGAGGACTTATAAGGTACTTCGATAACAACACTTATTACCGACAGCCTGTAATCGTTGGAGAAATAAAATGGAAAGAACCTATCATTGTAGAAGATTGGAAAAAAGCCCAAAAATGGGCAGGCAGTATCCCGGTAAAAGCAGTACTCACAGGACCATATACCTTAGGAAGACTTAGCAGAGACGAATATTATAAAAATCTTGAAAAACTTGTAAAAGCCTATACTAATGCCCTTATAGAAGAAACAAAACTTCTAGAAGAAAACAAAGTTAAATATCTTCAATTTAATGAACCCTCCATACAGTATTATCCTGAGGATATAGATCTACTTATAGAAGTTTATAAAGAAATAAGAAAATACTTCTCGGGAAATTTGGCTATATATACTTATTTCCATACAGTAATTCCTATTAAAAACAGACTTAAGGATCTTCCTGTAGATACTTTTGGGATTGATTTTGTCTCTAGAAAGGAAAATTTTGAGATAATACAAGAATTCCCTAAAAATCTTGCCTTAGGTTATGGAATAGTAGATGCAAGAAATACAAAACTTGAAACCCCAGAACAAATTGCAAGTCTTATTAAAAAGGCATTAGAATGCATACCTGAAGACAAACTTTTTGTTAATCCCAGTTGTGGCCTTGAATATCTACCTCGAGAAAGGGCTTACGATAAACTAGTAAATCTCGTAAAAGGAGTAAACTTAGTAAGAGGTGAGAGAAAATGAAAGAAATAAAACTTCCCATATTACCCACAACTAGCGTAGGAAGTTTCCCCAAACCAGACTATTTAGTAAAGGCAAGAAATCAATATGCAAGAGGCTTAATTCCTTATTCTACTCTTCACGAGTTAGAGTTAAAAGCTACAGAAGAAGTTATAAGATTACAAGAAGAAATAGGAATAGATATATTAGTACATGGAGAAATGGAAAGAGGAGACATGGCAACCTATTTTGCCGAAAACTTAGAAGGATTTACCATAAGTGGCCTTGTAAGATCCTACGGAAATAGGTATTACAAGAAGCCTATTGTAATAGGAAAGATAAGAAGAACAAAACCTATTACTGTGGATATGTTTAAATATGCCCAAAGTTTGACGAAAAAGCCTGTAAAAGGAATGTTAACAGGACCTTATACTATAGCAGACTGGTCCTTTAACGAGTATTATGATAACAAGAGAGATTTAGTACTTGATCTTGCAGAGGTAATAAATCAAGAAGCATTAGATTTAGAAAAAGCAGGAGCCCTATTCGTACAAATAGATGAACCTGCAGTTCCAACTCATCCAGAAGAGATCGAAATAGCAAAAGAGGCTTTCAAAATTACCACAAGAGGTTTAAGAAGTTTTCTTATAACCCACATTTGCTATGGTGACTTTAGACCAATATGGAAAGAAGTAGTGAACTTCCCTGTCCATCAATTTGATCTTGAATTCACCAATAACGCTGATAAACTATATCCTCTTATAGAGAATGAGGGTTTTCCAAGAGAAAAGTATATTGCCGTTGGAGTCATCGATGTACACTCCCATAGAATAGAAAGTGTAGATGAGATAAAAGCAAGAATAAAAGAAGCATTAAAACATTTCAATCCAGAACAAGTATTTATTGATCCTGATTGTGGATTAAAAACAAGAACATGGGAAGAGGCAAAGGCAAAATTGGAAAATATGGTTAAAGCTGTGATGGAAGTAAGAGAGGAATTGGTAAAACAAGGCTATCCTTCTGAAATTACCATAAAATTAGATTTATGAGTGAGAAATATTTATTAGAACAATGGAACTTTTGGTTAGACGAAATTTATAGCTACTCTATTATAAAGAAATATATCTTAGATGAATGGGGCTTTACAGATAAAAAAGAAGAAGCTGAAAACCTATCAAACTTAGAAAAAATAAAACTTGGGGAGAGATGGAAAAAGGTTTCTCTCCCCGTATATTTCGTAAAAAGATTCAAATTATTAGAAAACTTCAAAAACTATCCCCTTTATATACATATAGATGTAGGTGGAGAGGCTTTTTTATTCTTAAATAAAAAGCCTTATGCTGGTATAAATCCCTATCATAAGGATCACAAAATCCCCTATCAAGAAGACTATCTTTTTCTTATAGAGGCAGTTCCTAAAGGCCTTTTCGGACAAAATCAGAAAAATCCAATTTTCAAAGAAGCATACATTTACCAAAAAGATGAGGAATTATATAGAGCATGGCTCGCCTTCTATCTCATAAGGGAATTTGGCCTCCTCTTAGAAGAGACAAATAAAGAACTCCAGAAGAGAGTCCAAAATATCTTAGAGGAAACCCTTGGCAAAATTGATTTAATAAGTTCCCATCGGGAATTTATACAAAGAATTCAAAACACAAAATTTACCTTAGACCTTATAAATGGACTTTGGAGCCAGCCTGAATTTGAAAACATTGAGAAACCCATACCCAACGATTTAAGAGAGTCCATTATTCACTACTCCCAATTAGCATTAAGAATGCTCTCTCATTTAAAAGAGAAATATCCCAACTTAGGAGAGTTATATGCCATAGGACATGCTCATATAGATTATGCGTGGTTATGGCCAAGAGAGGAGACTATAAGAAAAGCTCAAAGAACCTTTTCTACTATTCTCAACCTTATGGAGAACTATTCAGATTTTATCTTTCTTCAAAGCAGTGCCCAGATTTACCAAGACATAAAAGAAAATAATATTTATCTTTTTGAAAAGATAAAAGAAAGGGTAAAAGAAGGAAGATGGATAATTGAGGGAGGAACATGGGTAGAAAACGACTGTCAACTTCCTTGTGGAGAATCCTTTGTAAGGCAATTTTTATATGCCCAAAAGTTCTTCGAAAAGGAATTTGGAATAAGATGTAAACTTGCATGGCTTCCCGACACCTTCGGATTCAATCCTAATCTTCCCCAAATTCTAAAAAAGTCAGGAATTAAATACTTTGCAACCACAAAACTAACTTGGAATGAAACTAATACTTTTCCTTATGATCTCTTCTTGTGGAAGGGCATAGACGGAACAAAGGTTATAGCTCATATTTTTGGAAAAAACTGTGGTTATAATGGAACCACAGAGATTAAAGAGATTTGGAAGACTTTTAATGATTTCCAACAAAAAGACATAATAAGTTCACTTATTTACTCCTATGGTTATGGTGATGGAGGCGGTGGTCCCACCTATGAGATGATTGAAAGACTTAATCTTCTTAAAGATTTTCCTTTAATTCCTGAAATTAAAAAAGAAAATCCAATTGACTTCTTAGAAAAAATAAACGAAGAAAAACTTCCATTGTATTATGGAGATCTATATTTAGAACTTCATAGAGGAACTTTTACAACCCAAGGGAGAATAAAAAGACTACACAGGATGGCAGAAAATCATTTAATAACCATAGAAAGTCTAAGTACCATACTTAATATCTTAGAGAATATATCTTATCCTAAGGAAGAAATAGATAAAAATTGGAAAAAACTTCTAAGAAATGAATTTCATGACATCCTTCCTGGATCCTCTATAAAAGAGGTCTATGAAGATACTGAAAAAGAAATGAAAGAAATTTTAGATTTTAAGATTAATTTTCCCCTCATCGGCTAAAAAGGATTACCTTTTGGTATACAATCCAACCTCTTTCCCTCAAGAATTAAAATTTGAACTTGATACTGGTCAAAATCTATCCCTCATATATAAAGACGAAATTTTACCTTCCCAGAAAACCTACGATAATAAAATGCTTTTCTATTCAAAAGACATATTAATTGAGCCTTTTAGCTTTATAACTCTCAAAATCTCTAAAGAGGAAGCAAAGAAAATAGAAACCGATCTTGTTGTTGAGAAAAATTCCCTTGAAAATACCTTTTTAAAAGTAGAAATAAACGAGGATGGAACTATAGACATTCTATACAAAGACTTAAACAGAAAAATTTTTAAAGAGAGAGGAAATCAACTCTTCGTATTTCCAGATAGACCAAGATACTGGGAAGCTTGGGATATACCTTTGAATTACGAAAAATTTGGAAGAGAAATAAAAGACGTGGAGAAAATTGAGGTATTAGAAAAGGGTCCTTTAAGAGCAAGGATAAAAGTAGTAAAAAGATACAAAGATTCAAAAATAGTTCAGCACTATACCCTCTATTCTTACTCAAAGAGATTGGATATTGTAAGTGAAATTGAGTGGTACGAAAGAAGGACCGTGCTAAGAGCATATTTCCCTATGAATATACTTGCTCCTATTGTGCAGTACGAAATACCTTATGGTATTTACTGGAAACCAGTACATAAAAATACCTCATGGGAAAAAGCTCAGTTTGAAATTCCAGCCCATAGATTTATTGACCTCTCCCAAGGAGATTTTGGAGTAAGCATACTTAATAATGGAAAATATGGTCATAGCATTGATGAAAACACTATAGGAATAACCTTATTGAGATCACCTCTAACCCCTGATTATACTGCAGATGTAGGTATACACACTTTTACATACTCTATTTTACCCCATTTAGGCCCCTTAAATGAATCCACCATAAAAGAGGCAGAGGAACTTAATAGACCTCTTTATATTATGAATCTTAATGAATATAAAGGAGAAAAATCCCTTTTGGGTTGGGATAAAAGGAACGTAATACTTGGAGCACTGAAAAAAGCAGAAGATGAAGAGGGAATAATTTTAAGATTTGTAGAATACTTAGGAAAAGAAGAAGATGTTAATATAAAATTCAATATCTCAGTTAGAAAGATCTATGAAACAAATTTATTAGAGGATACGGAAAAAGAGATAAGTATTGAAAATTCTAATCTTAAACTACATATAAGACCTTTTGAAATAAAAACCATTAAAGTAATTTATTGAACTACTTAAATTTTTGTGATATAAAAATCAAAAAATACCTCTTTGGGTGAGGGTAAGACCAATAATGAAAATTAAGAACAAGATATTTCTCTACTATATATGCATATCATTGATATTTTTCACCTTCTTAGAAATTATTTTTGTAAATGTCATAAAGAACGAATATCTTAGAAATTTTAAAGCCGAAATCCAAAATTACGTCAACCTATGCCTGAATTCCATCTCTGAAAAAAGCAAATTAATAATAGACTTTGAAAACCCTCAAAATTTTATATCAAAAATAGAAAGTAAAATAAAGGGAAATCAAATACTTAAAGATCTTAAAGTTGGAGGCATAATTATCCAAAGTAATAACACATATAGTATAATCCCCACAATAGATTATGAAGCCCTTCCTGAAAATCTTCTCACAGAAAAGGATCTTTATTACAAAGACAACTATTTTTATGTTTATCCTTTAACAAAAAATTCCTCTAACTCTACAGAATTAATATTTATTTATAATGCAAAAGAATTAAGAAATAAAATCGTAACTTCTGCTATCTCCTTTTCTCTACCTCTTCTTGCTCTCCAAGTATTCTTTACCATACTTTTTTACTACTCCATGAAGTACACCTATGTAAAACCCCTTGAAAAATTAGCTGAAAACTTAACTTTAGAAAATGTCTCAATGAATATAGAAAGTCACGAGATAAATAGAAAGGATGAGATTGGAACCCTTACCAGAAAGATTATTGACTTTGAAAAATCTATGAAAAACATAATAAGTTCTTATGAAAAAATTCTCCAACAAAAAGGAACTAACTTAAGCATACTTCTTCAATGTATTTCAGAATTTAATATGGCTAAAAAACCTGTAGACGTAGCAAAAGTAATAGCCAAACTTTGTAATGGAAACTTTCCCATAAAAATTTATGATGTTTATATCGTAAACCCTATAGAAAAAGAGGAGTTTTATCAAAATTTACAAATAATCAATAGAGAAGAAGCAAAAGAAATTTTAGACATGTTAAACTTCAATCCCAATAATAATTTCTATACCTCAAAAGACATAAAACTTTTTGCCTACAATGTTCCTGAAGATTATATCCTCATTCCACTAAGGAGAAATGAAAAATTATATGGGTTTATAGCAACGTCAACTCCTACTTCTAATGATCTACAAGATACTACTCTTTCAATCCTATATCATCTTACTGTATCCCTTGAAAACTCCTTTCTCTACGAACATACTGAAAAGCTGTCTTACGTTGATCCACTCACAGGGGTATATAATAAGAGAAAAATCGACGAAATCTTAGAAAACGAGGTAAACAGAGCCTTAAGGTATAACCGACCTTTAAGCTTGATATTCATAGATATCGATCACTTCAAGAATATAAATGATACTTACGGACACATTATAGGAGACAGTTTTTTGAAGGAATTGGCTCTTTTTTTACTACGTAATACAAGAAATATCGATACCATAGGAAGATTTGGAGGGGAAGAATTTGTATGTATCCTGCCTGAAACCGACCTAGAATCGGCTTATAAAGTAGGGGAAAAATTAAGAGTCAGATGGAATATAGAAAGGCACATAATTCCTATTAAAATTGATGAAAAAATAGGGACTTTGAGTATGGGGATATCAAATCTTCCTACCCACTCTAAGAATGCCAGGGAACTGTTAATATTAGCAGACAATGCCCTTTATAAAGCTAAAAAAGAAAGAAATAAAACCTTAATCGTGGGAAATTCTTAATAAGATTTCCTCTATGAGTTTACTTGGATTTTCTATCTTACCCTGTAAAAAATTCCCTTCTTTACTCCCTCTCCATCCATTGCTCAAAAGAATATTACGAACCTTATCCCAAATATCATTCTCCACTTTTGAACCAAACACAAAACCTTGTCCTTGAGAATTAAAAAGAACACCTAAAATACCCTCTTTTGCCAAAAGTCTTTGAGCTATATGTTTTAAGTCCTCCATCTCAAGATCTAAAATCTTCAAAATCAATTTATAACCCCCAACCTCTATTGCATCTTTCAAGAGTAAATCAGCTCTATAGGAATTCAATTCTTCTTTAAACTTCTTAACTTGTCTCTCTAAATTTTCTATTTTTACCAAAAGTATCTCTACTCCTTCAACAATATCAGGATTTCCCAATAGTTCTTTAATTTTCTTATATTCCTTTTCCCTCTCCTCAAGTCTCTTAATCACTCTTCTTCCTGCTACAAATTCCACTCGCCAATATATATTATTCTTTCTGTAAAAATCTACTATCTTTAAAACCCTTAATTCTCCTAAGTTCTTTACATGTAGTCCTCCACAAGGATTTACATCAAGCCCTGGAATTTCAACTATCCTCGTTTTTTCATCTTTCCAGTATATAGAGACTGGTATATTCTTACCAATGAAATCATTAACCTTTTCTTCTACTTCTTTAATAAAACTTTCTGGATTTAAACCTTTATAAGGAATTTCAATCTTTGTATGATCTTCAAAAATTTGAAAGCCTGTAGTTTCAAGGGAATATTCCTTCTCTAAAATAGCTGAAAGAAGATGTTGGGCAGTATGCTGTTCCATATACTCCCTGCGTAGATCCTTGTCTATAAAGATATCAACTACTTCTCCTACTTTGGGAAATCTCTCCCCAGATTTTTTGCCCTTGTGCCATATTATTCCATCTTCCTCAAAAACATAATCAACTAAGATTTTCCAGCCATCCCCTATTATCTCTCCCTTATCTGAGGGCTGTCCTCCACCTTCAGGGTAGAAGATAGTCTCGTCTAAGCTTAGAAGGAAATCTCCTTCTTGCTTTATCTTTCCAATTCTACTTTTCCACCTAAAAATTTCTGGATCTTCGTAATAAATCTTTCTTGTTTTCATGTCTTTAATTATACAGCAAATAAAAAGCCCCTGCTATTTTTTAGCAGAGGCTTCTCACTTTTCAAATTATCAATCTTTTAGATAATTTAAAATCTTCTGGTATGATTTCTACCAGAATAAGACCTACGCTCTTCCTTAGGCCTTGCTTCGCTTACAACGATCTTTCTTCCATTAAATTCATAACCATTGTAAGAATCAATAAGCTTCTGTGCTACTTCTTCGGTAGTCTCTACAAAAGCAAATCCCTTGGATCTTCCAGTATTACGATCGGTAATCAATCTAACACTTTGGATCTCTCCTTCTCCTCCGAAAAGTCCTTTGATATCCTCTTCGGTGGTCTGCCATGAAAGGTTGCCTACATACAGTGTCTTAACCAATTTAACGTACCTCCTAAAAAAATTTATTCTTTAATTATACGCTTATTATTTTTTTTGTCAAATTTTATTTTGCTTTATCAGAAGCAGGCATAAATTCTAAGTTGGGAGTAACTTTTACAGTAATAGTATGGTACCTCTCCCCAAAATAGTTAGTATCTCCTGTACATATATAATCTTTCCCTATTTTTTCATTAACTGCTCCCTTCAAAGTTTCAGTATTTAAATCAAGGATAAAATCTAAATCTTTTCCTTCCCCTTTTAAAATGTCCAAATCATTCTTGAATTTTAAACTTCTCGCATAATACTCTTGAATCACTCTAATCTTTATTGGCACTTCTATACTTCTACTACTTAAAGGAATTTTCAAAACCCAATCATGATCTGCAATACCATTGCCATCGGTGTCAGGTATCATAGTAGAGAAGGTCTCCCCTCCTATTACTGCCTCCACGTAAAATCTCTTTGAAGATATGTCTATTTTCTCATTTCTTGCAGTATAGGGAGTTATACCCCTTATATCTTTTACGACTAACCACATGACTTTATCCTTATAAGCAGGTTCATTTAAAGAATAATTAAAAAGAGAAGTATTATAAGAAAATCCATCCCACTCATATATCTGGGCTTTGAATTTCTTAGAGCCTACAAGATAATTTACTTTAACAAAAAAGTATAAATCTCCTGATAAAGCATCTAAATTGTTCTCTCCCAAAGCGGACACATTGAAGAAAGAGTTATACAACGGGTCCTGCAAAACCAAGGCTAACGATCCTTTCAATAAAAGCTCATCCTTTAATATAGTCAGCTCTCCTCCTACGCCAGCCGATGCCACTTTATAATCAATACCAATTTCTGCAAAAGCTTTTGTATCTATAGAGGGTTTTACGCTAATAGAACAACTTAAACTATCTAAATTGGAGCTTAACTCTAATCCTATTCCTCCTCTTATGCCAAAAGTTCCTGTTATATTAAAAGGCCCTACAGGAGCACTTATTGGAAATCCCCAGTCTACACCATATCTTAAATTTTCCTTTAGATCATATTTAGTTTTAAAATTCTTAGAATATTCCTTTTTTTCCAAGATATATACATTTAATTTTGCATCATCACCATTATTATTTCCCGAAACTAGATTAGTCTCAATCTTTATTAATTGAGCTTTACGCCCAAGGATTCCAGCTTCTGCCAAAGCATAAGCATTTGTCAATATTTGACTTTCTTTCCCTTTCATCTCAAGGTTTGTAGAGATATTAATATTAAAATTATTATCCCCTAAGTCTAGATCCCACTTTTTAGAAAAATTGTAGTCCTTAAATTCCTTCATAGGTTCTTCATTTTGGACAGGTTGAAGAACAGCAAAAGGAGTAATACTTCTTAGAAGCTTTCTTTGCATCTCTAAATCATCTCTTTTGATTAAAATCTTTTGTATAACAATCTCTTCTTCTTTATCCCTTAAAGAATACCCGTAAGAATTTAACTTCTTTTCAATTTCGTTTATCTCTCTTAAAAACTCCTCTCCTGTAATTTTGTTTCCATTTTCCAAAGTTATTACCTGACTCTTAGTGATCTTAAAGAAGTTGTAGTCAAAAGGTTTAAAAGTTATAGGAGTTTTTTTAATAGTGATTATATTAACATTAGAAGGACTCAATACAAGAGGAACATCCAATCTGATTTTTATGTTCTTAACACTTGGAGATATACTTGGTACGTTAAATCCTTCTTGATTCCCCTCGGCCAATCCAAAGAAAAGAAAGGCAAAAAGGATACTAAACAAAAATATTTTTCTCATGATTTCCCCCTGGGTTTTTAAGATAATTTAATATTAAAACAATAATTTTAAAAAATCAATAAAATTAAAAAATTTTATGGTTTTATCTTTTTAATTCTCTTAACAATATGATTCGTCAATTCTTCAACAGGTTTTGACCTTTCCTCAGAAATTTTAGGAATAAAAGTTCTTGAAAAGACAAGTCTCAATATACCAGAAAGGATAAATATGAGGTGGTATTCTACAAGATGAATATGGAGAAGATTATTTATAAAATTAACTATAGGAGGTGCTACGTATTCTATGATATAACCTCCCAGTATAAAAGAGACAGCATTAGTGATACCCACAAATAGATTTAATACTGCAATATAAAAAGAACGATTCTCATCGGGAGAAAGCCCTAAAGCCAAATTATTAAAGGAAAGATCAATGCCAGGCCAAAAGATTCCTGCAAAAATCTGAACAAGTATTACAAAAAACAGCCAGTTATTTGGAGTAGTAAAACACCATATGTAGGGTAAAAAACTCACAATAAAGGTACTTATTTCAAGAATAGGTTTATTCCCAAACCTATCTATTAATCTGCCTAAAATTCTTACCGAAAGAATTGTAGTAACATTACTAATAATTTGTACAAAAAGAGCTATATCAAAATAGCTCATTT
Source organism: Dictyoglomus thermophilum H-6-12 (assembly GCF_000020965.1). Lineage (NCBI taxonomy): Bacteria > Pseudomonadati > Dictyoglomota > Dictyoglomia > Dictyoglomales > Dictyoglomaceae > Dictyoglomus > Dictyoglomus thermophilum. The sequence goes on from NC_011297.1 coordinate 1,611,061, forward strand.
TAAGATGCTTTATCATATAAAGGTTAAAATAAGGAGCAGAAATATTTAAAGCAAAATTCCAGAAAATAGCAAATAACAAAAAGCGAGAGAACTTAGGATGAGTTACAGATTCTTTAAAAAGCTTACTAAAATTAACATTAGAAAAATCAGTTTTTCTCATAGGAGGATCATATACCCATATGAAACATAAGATATCAAAAATTCCCAAAATCACCGCAAAAGTAAATACTATAGCGAAACCATAAAGATTAGAAAATTTATCAAGGAAGACTCCAATTAAAAGACCACTGATTAGTGAAACAAAAGTTGCAAGCATACTCCTATGGCTAAAGAATCTTCCTCTAATTTCTATAGGTACTAAATCTCCCATCCATGACATAAAGCTAACATTTATAAAGGCACCACCAATAGCAGTAATACTTAATAAAAAAACTATACTTGAAAAGAGCACATTCTTATCGTGAATAAAAAAGGGCAAAATAACTACTAAAAGCCATGGTAACCTCTGAAGAAAACCACCCAGGAAGAATAGAAACTTTCTTTTTCTTGTTTTCTCAAGCACATAGGAGGCAAAAAGTTGTATAGCACCTCCAAGAACAGGCATCGCCAACATAACACCATACAGGAGATCACCAAAACCAAGCTCTTTAGCAAATCCTGCTATAGGTGCTCCCTGGGTGACATTAAAGAAGATAATCCCAAAACATACTCCAAGGATTACCAAACTTAAACTTTTTCTTAATTCCCTATCTTCAACAAAACTTATATCAAATAGATTCCTTACTCTCATAACAAAAAATTATATCAAATTTACCTCTTTTAAAAACTCCCTATCGGAAAAAATAGTTTCGTAATCTCCTACTTTTACAATTTTTTTCTCTTCATTCATAACAAAAATCCTATCAAAAAATCCATTTACCATCTGCAAATCATGAGTTGCAGTAACTATAGTCTTACCAGCAGTTCTTAATTCCTTAATATAGGAAAGTAACTCTCTGACACTCCTTGGATCAAGCTCATTTGTAGGTTCATCCAAAAGAATGACATCAGGATCTATTATAAGAAGTGAGGCAAGAGCAACTTTCTTTTTTTCTCCTTCACTTAATTGAAAGGGAGATCTATTTAAAAGCTTTTCAATCCTAAATTTTCTACTACACTCCATAATTTTATTTTCTATTTCTGAATCGGAATAACCAATTTGAAAAAGCCCAAAAGCGAGTTCATCTCTCACAGTAGGTGAAAATAGCATGGCATCTACATTTTGGAAAAGCAAAACTACTTTCCTTCTAAAATAACGATTAAAAGAGGGATCTTCAAAATTTTTTTCGGTAAGTTCTTTTCCCTCAAAAAAAATTTTACCTCTTTGGGGAAATAAAAGCCCATCAAGGATTTTTAAAAGAGTAGACTTTCCTGACCCATTAGGTCCTAATATCCCTATACTTTCTCCTTCTTTTACCTCAATAGAAACTGAATTTAAAGCTACCCTTTCTGGAACGTAATAAAAACTAACATCTACCAATTTAAATAAAATCTTCGATCTATCCATATTAGAGCTCCAATTAATAACACCTCTATTATCACTGGTAAAAAATCTTTTGCTTTATATTTCTCCCTTTTAACGGGACAAAAATTTTTACTAAAACCTCGAGAAACCATACCTTGCCATATTTCTTCCGAAAGCATTTTTGCCTTTACAAACAAAAATCCAATGGCAGAACCAATAAAAGAATATTCCCTTTTATAACTAAATTCAATAGTTCTACTTTTTTTAGCCAAAAAAATATCCTCAGCTAAGTTAGCAAAAAAGAATATGTACCTATAGGTCATATAAATAATGCTTATAATTAAAGAGGGGACTCCTAAGATTCGTAAGCCTTTTATAATCCTTACCCAAGGTATAGTAAAAAAGATAATATTTACCAATGAAATGGATATTAAGACTCTAAATATTAATCTCAAAGCAACATAGAGTCCTCTATGAGAGTAACCCATACTAAGATTTTCAGGATTAAAAAAAAGATAAGGTAGTACAATAAGTATGGTAAAAAATAGCACAAAACCAAAAGACCGCTTAAAAAACTCTCTTAATCTTATATTGAGAAGATAAACAAAAGATAACAAGAAAAAATATATCAAAATGAGAATATATAAGTTATGAATAAAACTTATGGAGATTAAAAATAATCCTAAAATTATTATTTTTATTTCATCCTTTAACTCCCTCCAAAACCCAGGACTTTCCACCACCTCAAAAAATAAGAAGTCTCTTACTAATCTGTTTAACTCATATAAAGTCTTATCTATAAAATTATTCATTCTTGTTTTTCTTTTTTATGCCCCACCTTCCTATCAAATAAGTTATAAACATAACAATTAAAACACCTATAACTCCACTAATTATATATCCAATACTCTGATACAAGAGATCTTTGTCTTCCCAACCCTTTATATTATAATCAGGAAGTAAAGGTTTTGCGAGAGAAGAAAGCTTCTCTAAACCCTTAGGTATATAGCCTATCATCTCTTTTAACTCTTCAGGCCCCCATTCTCCCCAAGCAGCCCCAGCGTTTAAAAAGGTTGGCAAGAGAATTCCTATAGGCGACAAAAGAACAAGAATAAAAATACCTATAATTAATTTTCTCCAATTACTCATTTCTTATCCCTCCTTCACAGCACCTATCTTTCTTAAATAATAAAGAGCAGCCATTGTAACAATAGCCTCTACAAAACCAAAAATTAAAAGATGTTCTATCATCATTGCAGGAACAGTAACTTTCAAGGGATAAGGACAATAGAGAGGAAGGCCATTTGCATCTTTTGCTATATAAGGTTGAATACCAAGTTCAACTGCTGTAAGTAAAGCAGCTACATTTATTCCCAAATATGCACCAACTCCTGCCGAGATAATCTCTCTTTTAGAACCCAAACTTGCCTTTCCTTTCAATAGTTTATAAACATAATATCCCACTAAAGGCATTGCAAAGGCCATGTTAAAACAATTCGCTCCAATCGCAGTAAGTCCTCCATCCCCAAAAATCAATGCTTGAATTATAAGAACAATAGAAGTCACAAGTACAGCTGCCCAAGGGCCAAGAAGTATGGCAATAAGAACACTCCCTACGGCATGACCTGTAGTTCCTCCAGGAATAGGAATATTAAACATCATAATCACAAAAGAAAATGCTGCCAAAATAGCAAGAAGAGGTAAATCTTTCTCTTTTAAAAATTTCTTTACAGAGTTATAAGCCTTAGTCCAGATAGGAACCATCACAACAAGCATGCTTCCGTAAGTTTCTGGTCCTAAGTATCCATCAGGTATATGCATTTCTAACACCCCCAAGTATTATAAATTTTTAAAAAAGTGCTACTTTAAAACTAGAAAAAATTATACATCAACAAAACCTAAATCGTAAAGCAAAAACTTAAAGACTAAATAATATCAGTGATGGATATATTTGTATGTCTTACCCACTTAAGGGATGAAATTTCATTATAGAGTTTTTTAATTTTCTCAACTTTACCTCTTACCAATATTACTTCCATACAGTTCTTCTCATCAAGATGAACATGTAAGGTGGAAATAATCACATCGTGATAATGGTGTTGTATATCAGTTAACTTTTCTGAAAGGCCATAAACATCGTGCTCATAGATAAGACTTATACTCCCTGCCACTTTCTCACTTTTTATATTCCATTTCTCTTTAATAATATAATCTCTCATTAGATCCCTTATGGCCTCTGATCTACTGTTATACCCTTTATTTTCTATTATCTTATCAAAATTCTCTAAAAGATCCTCCTCTACAGAAACCCCAAAACGCACAATCTTAGTCATATTAGTACCCCTAAACAGAATTTTTGATAAATTATAACATAAAACTTTAAACAGGTTTTTACAATTCATACTTTTTAGGTATAATATTAAAAAACAATTGAGGTGAATTATATGTATGAAAAATTAGAAAAGCTTAAAAATTTTCTAAAAGAGTGCCAAAAAGTTATAGTAGCTTACTCAGGAGGGGTAGACAGCACTTTTCTTTTAAAGATTGCTAAAGATACCCTCGGAGAAAATGTTTTAGCAGTCACTCTTGTTAGTCCTATTTTCCCTAAAAAAGAGATTGAGGAGGCTAAAGAATTTGCAAAAAAGCTTAAAGTACAGCATATAATTATAAACAACGATGAGCTCTTAAGAAAGCGAGAATTCATAGAAAATCCACCTGATAGATGTTATATATGCAAAAAATATAATTTTCAAAAAATCTTAGAAATTGCAAAAGAAAAGAATATAAAATGCATACTTGATGGTAGCAACGCTGATGATCTAAAAGATTATAGACCTGGAAGAAAAGCCCTAAAAGAGCTTGGAATCCTAAGTCCTTTAATGGAAGTAGGCTTTACAAAAGAAGAAATTAGAGAATTATCAAAAAAGCTTAATCTTCCTACCTCAGAAAAACCATCCCTTGCCTGCCTTGCCACAAGAATTCCCTATGGAGAAAGAATTGAAATTGAAAGACTAAAAAGAATAGAAGAAGGAGAAGACTTTTTAAGTAAATTAGGATTCAAACAGGTCAGAGTTAGAGACTATAAAAATATGACAAGAATAGAAATAGAAAAGAAAGATTTTAATCTAATTTTGAAAGAGAATATAAGGGATAAAATTATTAAAAAGTTCAAAGATATTGGATATAAATATATAACTCTTGACCTTGAAGGATATAGAACGGGAAGCATGAATGAAGAGATAAAAAAGTAAAAGGGGGAGTAAACTTTATTCTCCCCCTTTATTAAACTATCTTTATGAAACTATTCCTAAATCTTTGTGTTTCGAATAAACACTCTCTGCAAGCTCATCTAATAACCTAAAATCTTCTTTTTCTGGGAGACCCTTTACAAGAACAGGATTAATTATTTCTACACTAAGATTGGTAAGATTGCTCTTTAAAATTTCAAGAGTTCTTCCACCCCATCCATAGGATCCAATAACCGATACAAATCTTGCTTTGGGTTTAAGAACATTTGCAAGGTAGGTAACATAAAGAGCTTTAGGATGCGGACCAGCAAGTACCGTAGGAGTACCTATTACAATAGTTGCAGCATCTACAAGAGCCATGGCTATCTTTCCAATATCTGCAACAGCTAAATCAAACACTTCTACATTTACTCCTTTTTCAATTAACCTGTCTACTAAATAGTCTACCATTATCTTTGTACTATCATGCATAGAAATATAAGGAAGAACTACTATATTTTTAGGTTCATCACTTATCCAATCCTTATAAGCATTGATAATGAAATTAGGATTATTATAAATAGGTCCATGACTTGGAGCTATTAGCTCAATATCTAAATCTTTGATTTTCTCAAGATTCTTCTGAATTATGCTACGAAATGGCATCATTATTTCTGCATAATACCTCTTTGCAGCCTCATAAACAATTTTTTCATCTTCTACATATAAACTTGAAGTCGCATAGTGAGAGCCAAAAAGATCACAAGTAAAAAGTATTTTATCCTCCACAAGATAGGTCACCATAGTCTCAGGCCAATGTACCCAAGGAGTGTATATAAATTTAAGAGTTTTATCTCCAAGAGATAGCTCTTCACCATCATTTACTGTAATAAACCTTTCATCAGGTATATGCAAATGAGATTTAAGTAGCTCCTTACCCTTTGGATTAGTAACTACCTTAGCAGAAGGATATTTTTCTAATACATAAGGAATACTTCCTGAATGATCCTGCTCCGCATGATGGGATATCACATAATCAATGTGTACTATATCAGCAAGATAAGAAAAAAGTACATCTTTCTTACTAGGATCTACGGTGTCTATCAATGCAGTCTTCTCACTTCCTAAGATGAGATAAGCATTATAGCTGGTTCCATCAGGTAAAGGAATAAGAGCATCAAATAGGGTTCTATTCCAGTCAGGAGCTCCCACATAATAAATCTTTTCTTTTATCTTCCTTGGTTTCATTCTCAATCCCTCCAATTCATACTTTTTAGGTATATTTTTCAATAGTAATTATAATACTAATAATATAAGATTGCAAAAATTTTTCAATAACAAAAGAGGAGTTGAAAGAGATTATAAATGAGGAAAGGGAAGGAACTCCCTTGTTCCTCCCCTAAGCAGTAAAACCCCCATCAATAGAAATAATACTTCCAGTCATATATCCTGCCTCATCGCAAGCTGCGAAAAGTATAGCAAAAGCTATTTCCTCTTCCTTTCCTAATCTTCCTATAGGACGCCTCTCAGACATCTGCTTTAGTACTTCATCAGCATTAGGCAAGTTCTTTAATCTATCAGCAAGTCCTTTAGTAAACGTTGTTCCTGGACATACAGCATTGACTCTTATATTTTCTCTTGCATAATCAACAGCCATAGACTTTGTCAAAGAAATAAGTGCTGCCTTAGACATACTATATACACATCTTTCTGGAATTGCCCTTAAAGCCACCTCTGAAGATACGTTTACTATTACTCCTCCACCTTGCTTTTTCATCTCAAGTACAGCATACTTTGAAAGGAAAAATGGGCCTTTCACATTAATAAGCATAGTCTTATCAAAATCTTCTTCAGAGGTATCCTCAACTTTACCATACACTACTATTCCTGCATTATTGACAAGAATATCTATTCTACCAAAATTGTTTATCACTTCTTTTATTATCCTCTCTGCATCTTTAGGAGAAGAAACATCTCCCAAAATAAATACAGCCTCACCACCATTACTCTTTATAATCTCAACAGTCTCTTTGCCTTTTTCCTCTGAAATATCATTTACAGCAACTTTAGCTCCTCTTTCTGCAAACATGATAGCAGTTTTTCTCCCAATACCAGAACCCGCACCAGTAATAAGAACTACTTTACCCTTAAAGTTCATTTTCCTTTCCCTCCTATTTTCCAAAGATTAAGTTTGGTATGAACAATACAAGATCGGGGAAGAAAACCAATGTGATAATCGCAAGGACTACAGCTAAAAGGAAGGGCCAAGACTCTCTTATATACTCCTCTAAGCTAACATCCAAAATAGTACACACCGCATACATGGCAGCCCCCACCGGAGGAGTAAAGTTACCAACAGCACAAGCAATAACAAAAATAAGCCCAAAATGTACAGGATCAATACCAAGTCTCATAGCAATTGGGAAAAATATAGCAGTCAGCATTAATATAAGAACAGTAGCATCAATGAAGAATCCAGCAATAAGCAGAAGAACAATTAAGATTAAGTAAAAAACATAAGGATTATTTGTAATTCCCAAAATCCAAGAAGAAATTATTTCTGGGATTTTTTCCCAAACAATACCGTAAGAAAATATATTTGAAAAAGCAATCAATGACATAGTAGCACCTATATCTATCGCAGATCCCCTAAGAGCTTCAATAAAATTCTTAAAATTTAACTCCCTATATGCAAAAATACCTACAAACAATGCATATACTACACATAAAGCTCCAACCTCAGATGGTGTAAAAAGTCCTCCCCTTAACCCCACAATAAGTATTACTGGAAAGATAATAGCCCATATACTTTTTATGAAGGAACTTCCTATTTCTCCGATAGAAGCCCTTTTCTCCCTCAAAGGAGCAAAATTTCTTATACGAGCAGTAATTGCAACAGTGATCATCAAAAATGTCATTATCAAAAGTCCTGGAACAATTCCTCCTGCAAATAATCTACCTATGGAAACTTGAGCAATAGTACCAAAGAGAACCAGACCTATACTCGGTGGGATCGTTGGTACCTCAAGAGAAGAATATACTAATGCTCCTGCTGCATACCCCTTAGGAAGACCTCTTTTTATCATTTCAGGTCCAAGCATTCTAGCCTCCATTGCTGCATCCGCAATAGCAGAACCTGAAACTCCTCCCATCAAAGCGGAAAGAATACAAGTAACTTGAGCAAGTCCCCCTCTCAAATGTCCCACGAGCACTACAGAAAGATCTATCAATCTTTTTGTAATGCCAGTATAGTTCATCATATTTCCAGCAGTAATAAACAAAGGAATAGCAAGAAGTGCAAAGTTAATATTTTGGGTCAAAGGAAGCTGAATAGGAGTTGTAATTGGAATCTCAGGATGCTGTAGGAAAAACAAAAATCCCGAAATTGCTATAGCAAAGACCACAGGCATTCCAAGAAGCATAAATAAAAAAAAGAATAAAACTACTAAGAGCATAGCTCTTTCCTCCATCTTCTTAAGTTAGTTATTTCGTCGATAATTTTTACTAATGTTGTTATTGATAAAAGAAGGGACCCTACAGGAATACTTAGTGTAGCCCACATATAACTGAAGCCATACATACCCTCAAAAGTTCTATATCTCTGGATAAAAGCTAATTTAACACCAAATACAATAAGAAAAATCAAGAAAGCCAAAATAACAAGATAATTAAAAATCTTAATATAACTTTGAATTTTCTGAGGAAATCTTTTCACCAAAAAATCCACATTCATAAGTTTATCCCTTCTATAGGCAGCATCCATAGCAAACATAGTAGCCCAAGCAAAAAAGAAGCTAGCTAAAGGATTAGCCCAATATATAGGATTTTTTAAAGTTCTTGAGACACCCGCTGAAAAAACTAATACTACAATTAGAATTAAAAGAACCTCTGCTACATATAGCTCGATTTTTCCTAAAATCTCATATATTTTCCTCATCTCTAGCAAACTCCTCCCCTAATAAATAAAGAATTCAAGGGGAGCCCATTAAAGAGCTCCCCATAAACTTTTTCTTACTTCTTTCTCATCTCTTTCCAAATTCTATCTTTTACTTCTTTTACTTTTAGTACTTCATAAGCTTTTTCACCAGCTTTTTTAAAGGCTTCAAGATCAATATCTTTCGTAGGAACAATTATCATACCTTTTTCTTGTATCATCTTCTTCACTTCTTCTTCCTTTTGGAATACAACTTTTGTAGTTTCAAGTCCTGCTTTATCACATTCCTCTTCTAAGATCTTTTGGTAAGTAGGTGGTAGGCTTCTAAACCATTTTGCACTTACAACCTCAAAATTGATAAGAAGAATATGTCTTGTCTCGTTCACATATTTTAATACTTCATAAAGCCTCATTCCTGGTATGTTGTTGTATACTAACTCTACACCATCAATAGCTTTTTGTTGAAGAGCAGGATAAATATCACCAAAAGCAATAGCTACTGGAGTTGCTCCAAGAGCTCTTATGGACTCCTGCCAAACTGGTGTTCCAGGAGTTCTTATTCTAAGACCTTTAAGATCCTCTGGCTTTTTAATTGGCTTGTTGGTCATAAAATGCCTAAATCCTTGTATCCACGTAAAAGAAAGCACCTTAAAACCATACTTTTCTTCAAGAGTCTTTAACCAGTTATGAACCGTTGGCATCTTCTTTAATTTTGCCACTTCCTCTGGACTATCCACAAAGTATGGACAATTCATGACACCAATCTCTGGCACATACATAGCCATTCTTGCAGCATCAGTATTTTGTCCCACATTAGCACCCTGTCTAATCTGTTCTAATATATCTTCCTCAACTCCCAATTGTGCGCTATGATAAACCTCAATCTTCAAACCACCTTTTGTCCTTTCCTCAACAGCTTTTGCCCATTTCAAAAATCCTTCATGGTAAGGATCAAGAGGAGAAAGCACATGATTAAACTTCAATACAAATTGGCGAGTTTGGGCAGAAAGTGGTACTGCAAGAAGAAGCAAAACCAATAAGCCCAACATTAGAAATCTTTTAAAATTTTTCATTCTCCTAAACCTCCCCTTTCAAAAATAATTTAATTAAAGCTAAAAACACAAAAAAGACTGCAAAAATCAGATATAAAGCTTTTTTTATCCTCTCACCTCCCAACCTTTTAACATACTCTACTTAAAGGTTCTCTACCCTTTAAAGCTAAAAGGAGATTTTCAACAGCCAATTTTGCCATATTTGCAACTGCCTCTTCTGTATGGGCTCCTATATGAGAAGTCACCACTACATTATCTAGCTGAAGAAGAGGAGAATTTTGTGGAGGTTCTTTCTCAAAAACATCTAATCCAGCTCCTGATATTCTTCCTTCTTTCAAAAATCTATACAATGCATCTTCATCCACGATACCCCCACGAGAAGTGTTTATTAGTACAGCATTTTTTTTCATCATACGGAGCTCCTTTTCAGAAATCATATGATAAGTTTCTTCAGTTAAAGGCACATGAATACTAACCACATCAGAACTTCTAAGCAGTTCATCTAAGGTCACATAAAAGACTTTCTCCTTAGATGCCCATTCGTAATCAGGATATTTATCAAAACACAAAACCCTTAAATTAAAACCCTTTAATAGTTCAATTACTCTTCTTCCAATGCTTCCTGTCCCTATAACTCCTAAAGTCTTTTCACTCAACTCATTCCCTATAAATCTATCCCATCTTCCCTCTCGGGTTTTCTTATCAGATAGGTTTATCTTTCGCAAAACATTTATAATTAACCCCACAGTAAGCTCAGCCACTGCATTACTATTTGCCCCTGGAGTATTTGTAACAACTATATTTCTCTTTTTAGCCTCTAAAATATCAATATTGTCTACTCCTACACCATACTTTGATATAACTTTTAATTTGTTAGCATTCTTTAAAACCTTAGAGGTGACAGGATCAATCCCCACAATAAGTCCATCCACATCTCTTATTAATTCCCTCATCTCTTCTTCCGTTAAAACTCTCCCAAAAGGATTAAGCATTACCTCTATTCCTTCTTCTTTAAAGACTTCTTCAAATTTATCTTTTATCTTTTCAAAACTTCTAGGAGTGATAAGCACTTTAAACAAAAACATCTCTCCTTTCTTTTAAAATCTTTTAGGAACAATTGCTTCTCTTGTAAGTTTTAAATTTTCTATTATCTTGTCCAATCTCCTTAGAGCAACCCCTATATATAAAGTGTCTATGATGGAAAGCTGAGCTATCCTTGCAGAAGTACTCTCTGTTCTATAAAAAGTTTCTTCGGAGGAGACTGAAAGTTTTATATCAAGGACTCTATCAAGAGGGGTTCTCGCATAATGAGTTATTCCAATAGTAGTTGCTCCTCTGTTTTTAGCAAGCTCCAAAGCATCAATAATATCCTTACTACTTCCAGAAGCAGATATCCCTATAACCACATCCTGAGGTTCTAAAATACTTGCAGACATTGCCATCATATGGCTATCCACATAAGCTACTGTAGGAATTCCAGTTTTCATAAATTTATGTTGAGCATCAAGAGCTACAGGTCCTGATCCACCAACCCCATATATTTGAAGCTGTCTTGCATTCAAAATAGCCTCGATTGCCCTTTCAATCTCCTTTACTGAAATAACATTCAATGTAGACTCCATAGCCCTGATGTTGGCAGAGAAAACCTTTTTAAGAATTGTTTCCAAATCATCTCCTTCTTGTACTGCCTGATGTATTGTCTTTATAGGCTGAATCTTCTCTGTAGCAAGAGCAATCTTTAATTCCTGAAATCCCCTAAGCCCAAGTTTCTTACACATCCTTACTATGGTAGCCTCACTTACTCCTATCCTCTCTGCAAGCTCAGTTATTGGAAGATGAAGGACATCTTGCCAATGAGCTAAAATATAATTTGCTACTTTTTCTTCAGAGTCTCTGAAATTATCTTTCTGCTCTTTTATTTTTTCAAGGACATTTTTTTCCATTTTATCCCCCCTCTTGTAAATTTTTTACACATTATAAAAATCTCTCTCTTAAACCATTTCTAAGAAAATTTTTTTCATAAAGATAAAAAATAAAGTGATAAACTATATTTTATTATAATAATACGTTCTTTAAAAATGTCAACGTATTATTTTGATGAAAATTTTTTACATAAACTTGGCAAAAAAAATAATCATCTAAAACTGCAGAAAACAAAAAACTTTTTATAAAGAAGCTAAAACTCTTTTTGTAGTATCCATTAGTCTAAAGACATATTCCTTTGGATCCATCTTAGCATATTCTGGCCTTATTACCTCAGGAACAATGTAACCATCAAATCCTCCCTCTCTCAAATAGATCAAGATCTGTTCCAGAGGAATAACACCTTCACCTGGAAAAAGTTGTTGATTTTCTCTTAAATAGTACTTGGGAACATTTTCAGCATCTTTTAAAAAGACAAACTTTATTCTACAGAGATCCTTATCCCTAAAGACATCAAGATCCTCACCACTTATGTAAAAATGAAAAGTATCAAAACCCAGATTTAATTTTTTATCCTTTACCATGCTCAAGACCTTATAAGCTTTACTTAATGTATTCACCACGGAAAAGGCATTTATTCTCAATATTAAGGACAAATCAATTTGAGACAAGAATTTTGAAAAATCTTTAGAAAATACTTCTAAAGCTACATTAAAACTTAGATTGAATGGTTTTTCACAAGGATTCACAAGAAGAAAAGGTACATCTAATTCTTTAGAGAGGTTATAGATATTTAAAATTTCCTCATTTTTATTTCCTAAATCAAACTTGAAATCATGCGAAATTAGTAATGGTTTTATACCATTTTCTGTAAGAATGTTTCTCAATTTGTCTTTACCATTCTCATTTAAAAAGTTAAGAAGTTTTTTATAATCAAAGATTATAAGATTTGTGTATTCTTTTATAAGATTTATCTCCTCTATTAGGGAAAGACTTATTAAATTACTTCCTGACCAAACTATCTCCATATTTTTAAATCCCCCTTTAATTCTTCATATATCTAATTCTAACACATTCTTGTCATAGCCCATATTCTATGCTAAACTATCCAAGGCATAATACAAAAAATATAATAAACAAGGAGGTAATAGACAAAAATGAGAAAACCAGAAGAAATAAGACAACTAATACAAGAATTAAGTGATTACAAACACTCAAAGTTATTAGATAGCTTTGGGCCAGAGTACATAAGAAGAGAGACTGCTCAAAGGATAATTTCTGTATTAAGGTGGGTCCTTGAGGATCCTGCAGTACAAATTAATTTAAAGAAAGAACAATAATATAAAAAATAGCATTAGGAGGAACTCATATTGAAAAAAGGATCCAAGTCTAATTTTGATTGGGAAGAAAAATTAATCGCTTTTTATTATACTGCCCTTGAAAATTATGTAGAGAAAGTGGAGCTCTCTGACAGATTAAAAGACGAGTTTGATGAAGATATAGATAGTGATGAACTAATGATTCTTGCTCAATTTCTTGCTTTAGCCACCAAAAAATTTTTACAACAAGAAGGGTGGCTAAAGCAGGATGATGATCTTGATTTATTCTTTCCACCATCACCCTATATACACTAAATCCAACCATGAATAAAGATATCGAAAGAAAAGTCATTGCTATACTTGAAATATTAAGTAATTACACCGAACCTATCGGCGCTAATACCATATCGGAAAAACTTTTGGAAAAAGGTATAGAACTAAGTGATAGAGCTGTAAGATACCACTTAAAAATAATGGATGAACGAGGACTAACCAAGGTCGTAGGAAAAAAAGGAAGACTCATAACTGAAAAAGGAAGAGAAGAGATAAAAAAAGCCTTAGTAGCCGACAAATTAGGGTTCATCATAAGTAAGATAGAAAATCTTGCTTATCAAGTTACCCTTGACAAATCTACTGGTAAAGGAACTGTAATTTTAAATCTATCTGTCATTCCTAAAAAAGATCTCAAAAAGGCTTTAAACATTATGAAAGATATACTTAAAAAGGGTTATGGAATAAGCGAGAAAATAATTATCTTTGACGAAGAAGAAGAGGAAATATCTCCAGGAGTTTTTGTTCCAGAAAAATCTGTGATCATAGGTACCGTTTGTAGCGTAACAATTCATGGAATCCTTATCAAAAATGGTATACCAGTAAGTGCAAAATTTGCAGGAGTTTTAGAAGTAAAAGAAAACGAACCTATTAGATTTTTAGAAGCAATCACATACAATGGCTCAACCCTTGATCCGTTAGAAATATTTATAAAAAGCAGAATGACTTCCCTCTCTTCCGTAGTAAAAAGAGGTGAAGGTAAAGTTCTTGCTACCTTTCGAGAAATACCAAACTCTGCACGAGAAGATGCCCAGAATATAATTGAGATGTTAAAAGATATAGGAATAAAAGGTAAAATTTACTTAGGAAAACCCAATCAAGAAATATTTGGAATCCCAGTCACTCAAGAAACATCTGCCCTCGTAATAGTAGGAGGTCTTAATCCCATAGCAGGAATAATAGAAGCAAATATTGAAGCTGAAAATAAAGCCATGAGTATTCTTTATAATTACGAACAACTTCAACCTATAAAAGAATATCTTTAAACTTTGTCTAATAACCTCATTAAATCAGGTAAACTACTCTTTAACTTATGCCATCTATCAATAATATTTCTTAGTTCTTCCTCTCTCTTTTTAATCACATCTTTATTTATAACTGGATTAGGACTTCCATAAGTTTTTTTCAAATTCAAACTACTCTCAGGATTCAACAAATCAAATATATCTCGATCGAAGAGCTCTGAAAAGCCCCTCCACTCCTCAAGAGAAAGTTCTCTAAATTTTTTATTATTTTCCTCACAGAATCTAACTACCTCACCAACAATTTTATGAGCTTCCCTAAAAGGTACTCCTTTCAGAACAAGATATTCCGCTATATCTGTTGCAAAAAGGAAATCTTCAGAAGAAAGTTTATACATTCTCTCAGTATCAAACTCAATCTTAGGTAAAAATCCAATCCAAACCCTTAATGCTATTTTTAATTCATCGATGGAAGAAAACAAAGAAGGTTTGTCTTCTTGCAAGTCTCTATTATAACTCAAGGGTAATCCTTTCATTATAGTAAACATATTCACAAGATTTCCAATAAGCTTACCACATTTACCTCTTGTGAGTTCAGCTACATCAGGATTTCTTTTTTGAGGCATCATACTACTTCCTGTAGAATATTCCTCAGGAAGCTTTACAAAAGAAAACTCTTTTGTAGCCCACAGTATTATTTCTTCAGCAAGACGAGAAAGATGATTATAAGTAAGAGCTGAAAAGAACAAAAACTCAAGCACAAAATCCCTATCAGAAACAGCATCCATACTGTTGTCAGATATTTTTGAGAAATTAAGAAGTTCTGCGGTATATTCTCTGTCAAGAGGAATAGTACTTCCCGCAAGAGCGCCAGAACCAAGAGGCAATACATCAACTCTTTTGTATATATCCTCAAGCCTCTGCAAATCCCTACTAAACATGGCATCATATGCCAAAAAATAGTGAGACAGTGTTACAGGTTGAGCCTGTTGGAGATGAGTATATCCCGGCATAGGGGTACTTATAAATTTCTCAGAAAGCTCAAGAAGAACCTTCCTCAAGTTTATTAACAATTCTGCTATATCACAAGTTTCTTCTCTCAAATAGAGTCTTAAATCAAGTATTACTTGGTCATTTCTACTTCTTCCTGTATGAATTTTCTTGCCTATATCTCCAATTCTTTTAGTAAGACTCTCCTCCACAAAGGTGTGTATATCTTCACTATCCCTTATTAGATCAGGATTATTTGATATTTCCAAATATAGGTTTTTAATCTCATCTTTCAGAACTGCTAATTCTTCCTGGGATATAATACCAATTTTATTAAGCATAACTACATGAGCAAGAGTGCCTAAAAGATCTACTTTCCACAGCCTCTTATCAAAATAAAGAGAATATGTAAAATCTTCTACAACTTCCTCTAACGACTTTCTCCAGCGACTTCCCCAGAGAGCCATACTTCCTCCTTATAGAAATCTTGAATCGCTCTATAATCTATATCTTTATCTCCAAATTCCATAATCATTTTCACCACCGCATTCCACATATCTTCGGATACAATACAAGAGAGGCCAATGTCAAAGCATGCCCTTCTCCATGCTTTGTCCTTGTTGTCTACTGCCACCACTAGATCAAAATCGTAATTGGCAAGAGTAGATAATTCATCTCCCTTTATATCTATTTTTATAAAATCTTCGTGATCTTCAAGAGAGTAAAGCTTATAACCTAAATTCTTTAACTCCTTCCAAGGGGAGGAGACAATTGTAGTAACAAGTATCTTACCTCCGTTTATAGGAACCTTAACTCCACTAGCATATAAAGCTTTATAAAGAGCTTTAGACCATTCATAATCTATACCCATAACTTCACCTGTTGATCTCATCTCAGGGCCAAGCTCTACCTCTGCGCCTTTAATCTTCGTAAAAGAAAATACAGGAGCCTTTATAGCATAATAATTAGGTCTAGGATGAAGTCCTGGTTTTAGACCAAGATCCCTAAGACTATATCCAAGAGCCACCTTGGTAGCATATTTTACCAAAGGTAATTTTAAAGCTTTACTAAGATAAGGTATAGTCCTAGAAGCCCTTGGGTTTGCTTCAAGTACATATACCTCTTCATCTTTAGAAGATATCACATATTGAATATTCAAAAGACCTTTAACCTCAAGTCCAAGTGCTATTTTTGTGGAATAATCCACAATTTTATCTATTACTTCTTGAGAAAGAGTATAATGGGGAAAAACAGTAGTACTATCTCCGGAGTGAATTCCAGCCTTTTCAATATGCTCCATAACTCCAGGAATAAATACCTCTTTCCCGTCACAAAGAAGATCTACCTCAGCCTCTTTACCTACTATAAATTGATCCATCCATAAGGGTAAGATTATATCCTTTCTCTCAAAATAGTCTTCCAAATCTTTCATATTATGCACAATAATCATTGCCCTTCCACCAAGTACATAAGAGGGCCTTAAAAGTACTGGAAAACCTATCTCCTCTATTACTTCTTTGGCTTCTTCAAGACTCCTTATATAAAATCCTTTAGGTCTTGGAATTTTATTCCTCTTTAGAAATCTATCAAATTTTTCCCTATCCTCTGCCAAATCTATACTCTTTTGAGATGTTCCTAATAGATAAAAACCTCTCTTTTCAAGATTTTTAGATAAGTTAATAGAAGTCTGACCTCCAAACTGAGATAGAAAACCCAAAGGTTCTTCCTGTTCCATAATATTTGTAACATCCTCACTGGTTAAAGGTTCAAAATAAAGTCTATCGGACATATCAAAGTCTGTACTTAATGTCTCTGGGTTGTTATTTATCATTATAGAGACAAGTCCTTCCTCTTTAATAGCCTTCACAGCATGTACAGTACAATAATCAAACTCTATCCCCTGTCCTATCCTTATAGGCCCACTACCAAGAACCACAACAGATCTCTGAGGATTCTTTTGAGCCTCATTTTCATCTTCATAAGTTGAATAATAGTAAGGAGTACTTGCAGCAAATTCTGCTGCACAGGTATCTACGATCTTATATACTGGAAAGATCTTATGAAGCCTTCTATAAGCAAAGATTTCATCCTTTGTAGCATTCAAAAAACATGAAAGGTCATAATCGCCAAAACCTATCTTTTTAAGTTCTCTAACTTCTTCAGGAGAAAGCTCATTTAAGCTCTTACCTCTATATTTTTGAGCTATTTCTATAAGGTTATATATTTTTGTAAGGAAAAATTTGTCTATCTTAGTTAATTCATAGGCCTGATCTACTGTAAGTCCCCTCATAAATCCCTCTGCAAGCAAAAACAATCTTCTATCATCTGCCATTTTTAGATATTTTCTTATTTCCTCATCACTAAAATAGGAATATCTTCTATCAAAAAGGCCTGCATCAACTTCTAAAGATCTTAGAGCCTTTAGGAGTGCCTCTTCAAAAGTCCTACCAAGGGCCATAACTTCTCCTGTTGCCTGCATTTGAGTACCCAGTCTTCTGTCCCTAACTTTAAATTTTTCAAAAGCCCATCTGGGTATTTTTATTACCACATAATCAAGAGTAGGTTCAAAGGCTGCATAAGTTTCTCCAGTCACAGGATTCTTTATCTCGTCAAGAGTTTTACCAAGAGCAATCTTAGCAGTAAGCCTTGCAATAGGAAATCCTGTAGCTTTAGAGGCCAAAGCAGAAGATCTACTTACTCTTGGGTTTACTTCAATTACATAGTATTCTCTCTTATTGGGATTTAAAGCATATTGAATATTACATCCACCTTCGATCTTTAATGCGGTGATTATCTTTAAAGACGCTGTCCTCAGCATCTGATACTCTATATCAGTAAGAGTTTGGGTCGGCGCTACCACGATACTATCCCCTGTATGTATACCCATAGGATCTACATTTTCCATACTACAAACAGTAATTACGTTACCTTTTCTGTCCCTCATTACTTCGAATTCGATCTCTTTCCATCCTACAACACTTTTCTCTAGCAGAGCTTGACTCACAGGACTCAATCTTAAACTCCTCAAAAGAGCCTTCTCAAATTCTTCAAAAGTTTCAACAATTCCTCCTCCCGTTCCTCCAAGAGTATAGGCAGGCCTAATAACAAGAGGTAACCCAATAATTTCAAGAGCCTTTCTTCCTTCCTCCATAGATCTTACCACTACGCTAGGAAGTACAGGTTCTCCAATCTCTTCCATCCTTTTTCTAAAAAGTTCTCTATCTTCAGCCATACTAATGGATTCAAGGGAGGCTCCTAGAAGTGGAACTCCATATTTCTCAAGAATACCTGCTGATGCAAGCTCCATAGCAAGATTCAAACCTGTTTGTCCGCCAAGGGTGGCAATTATACCATCAGGTTTTTCTTTTTCTATAATTCTTTCTACTACTTCTGCGGTTATAGGTTCTATATAAATCCTATCTGCCATCTCCCAATCGGTCATTATGGTAGCAGGATTAGAGTTAATAAGTACTACTTCTACCCCTTCTTCCTTTAAAGCCTTACATGCTTGAGTACCAGAATAGTCAAATTCTGCTGCTTGTCCTATTACTATAGGTCCTGAACCTATTACTAAAACTTTCTTATATTTCTCCAATGTAGTTCACCTCACTCATCAAAAAAGTCTATAGTATTCATCAAATATAAACTTAGTATCCCATGGACCTGGAGAAGCCTCTGGATGGAATTGAACCGCCACTAAAGGTAGAGAATTATGTTTTATACCTTCCACAGTATGATCGTTCAAATTATAGTAATTTACCTCAAAGCCAGGGGGTAAAGTTTTTTCATCTATGGCATAACTATGATTTTGGGAAGTTATATAAGTTCTTCTTGTATCCACATGATATACAGGGTGATTAGCTCCTCTATGACCAAACTTTAACTTATAGGTCTTAGCACCAAAACTCAAGGCTATAAGCTGAATACCTAAACAAATTCCAAGAATTGGCTTTTCAAGGGACATGATTCTTCTTATGGTTTCTTGAACATACGGTACATTAGCAGGATCGCCAGGCCCATTGGATAGTACTATTCCATCAGGATTATAATTTTTAATATCTTCAAAGGAAGTCCATGCTGGGAAAATCTTAATTCTAAAATTATATCTCAATAGTTCTCTCACTATACCCATTTTCACTCCAAAATCAAGAAGAGCAAGCTTTTTATCCCCTTCTGGATTTATCTCATAAGGAACAGTAGTAGTAACTCTCCTTACAAGATCAAGATAGCTAAAATCATATTTCAAAAGTTTTTTGGCTAGTACAAAGGCGTCCTTTTCTTTTGTAGAAATAATGGCTTTCATAGTACCAAACTTTCTTATTTCTCTTACTATAGCTCTGGTATCTACTTTGTGAATTCCAACTATCTTGTTCTCAACCAAAAATTCTCTAAGACTTTTCTCGCTATTCCAGTGAAACTTGTAATCATTAAACTCCCTTGCTACAACTCCACTACAATGAATCTTTGAACTTTCAAGTCTTTCTGTATCTACACCGTAATTTCCTATAAGGGGATAAGAAAAAACAATTATTTGATTAGCATAAGAGGGATCCGTCAAGGTCTGAGGATATCCTACCATTCCTGTATTAAAAACAATCTCACCCACCACTTCTCCTTCATATCCAAAACTTTCCCCCACAAAACTATGTCCTGTCTCTAAAACAAGAATAGCTTCTTTTCCTCTCATTATTAACACCTCTTCTGTAAAACATCTTTTATATTTTCTATACCCATTTCAAGCTCTTCTTTGGTTATTATTAGAGGAGGAAGAAGTCTTAAAACATTCTCTCCTGCAGAAAGAACAAGGATACCTATTTCTATCAATTCCTCCTGAATTTCTCTTGCCTTTATACCATTTAGCTCTATACCCCACATAAGACCTCTACCTCTTATCTCCTTAACCGAGTGAAGATTCAAAAGATCTTTTAGTTTTTCTTCCATAAAAAGTCCTTTTTCTCGCACTTCTCTTAAAAATCTTTCATTACCTACAATGTCAAGAACTGCTGTACCTGCAGCACAAGCTATGAGATTTCCTCCCATTGTAGTACCATGAGATCCAGGCCCCATAACTTGAGCAATATCCCTTGAAGTACATACTGCTCCAAGAGGTAATCCTCCCCCAAGAGCCTTTGCTAAAAGTACTATATCTGCTTTAACCTCGTAATACTCTTCAGCGAGAAAATATCCTGTTCTTCCTATACCCGTTTGAATCTCATCAAAAATTAAGAGTATACCCTTTTCTTTAGTAAATTCCCTTACCTGCTTTAGATATTCCTTATTAGCAGGGTTAACTCCCCCTTCTCCTTGTATAGGCTCTAAAATCACAGCACAGGTTTCTTCATCAACGGCATTCTCAAGAGCCGAGATATCGTTATAGGGAACATAAGTGAAACCTGGAACAAGGGGTTCAAAACCCTCATGATATTTTTTTTGCCCTGTTGCAGAAAGAGCTCCATAAGTCCTACCATGAAAAGAATTGTTCATACTAATGATTTTCCATTTTTTACCCCCAAAATACTTTCTAGACAATTTAATTGCTGCTTCTACAGCTTCAGCTCCACTATTACATAAAAAAAATGCCTCCCTTTTTGTAAGGGAGGCAAGCTTTTCAAGAAGCTCAAATTGCGGCAAGTTATAAAACAGGTTTGACACATGACTCAACTTCTCTATCTGATCCTTCACCCTTCTCACTATTTCCGGATGAGAATGACCTAAAGCATTTACTCCAATTCCGCTGGTAAGATCTAAATATCTTTTGCCTTGATTATCAAACAACCAAATACCTTCGCCACGCACAAAAACAGGTTTAAACCTTTTATATACAGGGAAAAATCTATCTTCCTTCATCTTTTCACCTCATGTTCTATAGTATGCATTTATTTTGACATACTCCTCTGTAAGATCACATCCCCAGGAAATTGCATTGTATCTACCTTCATTGAGTATTATTCTTATTCTCACTTCACTACCCTTTAAATAATTTTTCACTTCCTGTGAATTATACCCTAAAGGTTCATTTTTTGCAAAGACTAAGTGTTCGCCTATATAAAGCTCTATTTTATCAAGATCAAAAACATATTCCGTTTGTCCAATGCTAGCAAGGACTCTACCCCAATTATCATCACCTCCAGCAATTGCAGCCTTAACAAGATTAGACATAACTACAGCCCTTGCCATAATCCTTGCCTTTTTCAAACTCTCTGCTTTTTCCACTGAAACCTCAATAAGCTTTTTAGCTCCTTCTCCATCTTTAGCAATCATTTTAGCAAAATTTTGGGTAACCATATCTAAGCCTTTTTGAAACCTTTTCTCCGAAATATCTTCTTCTTCGGTAGAGAATATTAGAACTGTATCGTTAGTGCTACTACATCCATCAATACTTATTTGATGAAAAGACTTATCCACACTTCTCTTTAAGACTCTCTTTAAAGCCTCATTACCAAGTTTGGCATTAGTTCCAATAAAGACTAACATTGTAGCCATATTAGGGTGAATCATTCCTGCTCCCTTTGCAATTCCACTTATTATTACATTGCCATTCTTAACTCCTGAAAGTTTTGGAAATGTGTCCGTAGTCATGATAGCTTCTGCTATATCTTTACCAGAATTCTTTGAGAGATTTTTGAAAGCAAGGTCTATACCATAAGCTACTTTATCCCTTTCAAGACAAGCCCCAATTTTTCCTGTAGATGCCACAAAAACCAATTCTTTTTCGATTCCTATTCTTTTTGCTACCTCTTCAGCCATAAATTCTGCATCCTTAATTCCTCTTTCTCCCGTACATGCATTGGCTTGTCCACTATTTATAACTATAGCCTGAATAAGACCATATTTTTCCAAATGTCTTTTTGAAACTATCACAGGTGCAGCTTTAACTGTATTTCTCGTAAACATAGAAGCTGCATTAGCAGGTTTATCAAATACTATGAGAGCAAGATCTAATTTGTTATTCTCTTTTAAACCACAAGAAACAGCAGCAGCTTTTACTCCCTTTATATCCGTGAGATATAGTTTTTCTACCTTCCAAGCCATTTTTCTCTCCAACCTCTCTCTTCTATGGATATAGTGGTAAAAAGTCAAGACCTAAATTTTCGTCATAACCAAACATGATATTCATATTCTGAACAGCCTGGCCTGCTGCTCCCTTTATAAGATTATCTATAGCTACAAAAATTACTGCATTTCTCGTATTCTTATCTACCTGAGCACTTATTACTGCCCAATTTGTACCTCTAACTTTCTTAATCTCTGGTGAACAAGAAGGAGGTAGTATCTTTATAAAATATTCATCTTTGTATACCTCTTTAAATAACAGATACAATTCATCAGATGTTATATCCTCCCTAAGAGGAACATAGATGGAAGCAAAAATACCTCTAAATACTGGAATAAGTTGAGGAATAAACAAAACTCTTAAATACCCCATCTCTTTGACTATATTCTCAATCTCTGGCTGATGTCGATGATTAAGAATAGAATAAGCCTGATAGTTTTCTGCTATATTACCATATATGCTTTTGTCAGTGGGTTTCCTTCCTGCCCCTGAAATTCCAGACTTAGCATCGATTATAGCGTTTCCATAAGTTAAATTATTTTTTATCAATGGGAAAAGTCCTAAGAGTGATGCTGTAGGATAACATCCAGGATTAGCTATATACTTTGCATCTCTAATCTTCTCCCTAAATACCTCTGGAAGTCCGTAAACAACTTTTTCCAAAAGCTCAGGCATGCTATGTTTTATTCCATAAACCCTTTCGTATTCTCCAGGATTTTTGAATCTAAAGTCAGCACTCATATCTATGAATCTTTCAGGGATTTGATTATCATTTAAAAATTTTAAAGTCTCCCCACTTCCAAGGGCAAAAAACACTACATCTAAGTTCTTATAAAGTTCTGTGTAAGAACTCCTATCTGACACAAAAATTTTTTCAGACTCAAAGATCCAAGAATCCTCAAAATGATCTGAAAAAAGATAAAGTTTTTCTACCTCGGGATGTTTCAAAAGAATCCTTGTGAGCTCCAGGCCAACATAACCCGAAGCACCCACTATTCCTACCCTAATCATTATTGCCTCCTTTTAGAGCGTAAAGATAATTTTGAAGACCAAAGAGCTTAATAAAGCCAACAGCAGATTCCGTAGAGAAAGTACTCCCTTTATCATAGGTAGCAAGTCCATGATCATAAAGGGAATAAGGAGACTCTCTTCCAACTATGGAGAAACTCCAAGGAAGAAGCTTTATTTTTACTTTTCCCGTTACTCTATCTTGGGTCTTATCCATAAATGCTTGAAGAGCCTCTCTAAAAGGATCAAACCAAAGTCCATAGTAGACAAGTTCAGCATATTTATCTTCAAGCATCTTTTTATAATGGGCAAGTTCTCGTGGTAAAACCATATCTTCTAAGGCTTCGTGTGCTCTTATAATCACTATCGCTGCTGGAGCTTCATAAATTTCTCTAGACTTAATTCCGACGAGCCTATTTTCTATGTGATCGATTCTTCCAATTCCATAACTTCCTGCAATTTTGTTTAACTCCTCTATAATCTCTACAACATCCTTTCTAACACCATTTAATTCCACGGGAACTCCCCTTTCAAAAGTTATCTCAATATAGGAGGGCTCTCTATTTTCAAACCTTGTCCACAAATATATGTCCTCAGGAGGCTCTTGCCAAGGATCTTCTAAAATCCCACCTTCGATACTCCTGCCCCACAAATTCTCATCAATACTATAAGGACTCTTACGTGAAACTGGAATAGGAATATTATTTTCTAATGCATATTCGATCTCTTCTTCTCTTGAAAAGTTCCATTCCCTTACAGGAGCAATAATCTCCAAATCAGGAGCAAGAGCTTTAACTCCTAAATCAATTCTTACTTGATCGTTACCCTTTCCAGTACATCCATGAGCTACGTACTTTGCTCCATTTTCCTTTGCTATTTTAACAAGATATTTAGCAATCAAAGGTCTAGACAAGGCTGTAGCAAGAGGGTAAACTCTCTCGTACATAGCATTAGATTTTATGGCAGGAATAATGTAATCTTTTACAAATTCTTCTTTCAAATCCAGAACATAAGCCTTTTCAACTCCTAAATTCTCTGCTTTATTTTTTATTTCATCAAGGTTTATTCCCTGGCCTATATCTACTGTTAAAGTTATTACATCGAGTGAATATTTTTGCATAAGCCATTTTATAGCCACAGAAGTATCTAAACCACCAGAATAGGCTAAAACTACTTTCTCTTTTTTCACCTTACTTTACCTCCTTTGAAGTTTTGAAAAATTATACCATAAAATTGCATATTTATACACAAATTAAAAAAATTTTAACAAATATTGTCTAAAAAAGTTCCTGTGTAGTATACTTTAAAAAATCTTTTCATAACTTAAGGGAAGGAGGATTTTTATGAGTCTTGTTTTTTATATAATGTTAGCCCTCTTAATAATTTTAGTAGCTATAGATATAGCTTTAAGACTAAAGAAAGAGAAAAAACCTCAATTACGTAAATTAGAAAAAGGAGAAGAATTAATAAGCACTTCTAACACAATGAAACTTGACGCATCTTTGCTTCCTATAAATTGGGCATATCTAATAATAAAACACGGAGAAAACAGAGGAAAGGATTTTAAAATTATAAAAGACGAAACCACCATAGGAAGAGAGCCAGAAAATGACATTGTTATTCCAAATCCCACTGTTTCAAGATTTCACGCAAAGATAACTCGTAGCGAAGACAAATATTTTATAGAAGATTTGGGAAGCGCCAATGGCACCATGGTAAATGGCATAAGAGTAACAAAAGAACTTCTACACGATGGAGATATTGTCCAACTTGGAGATGTAGTTTTGGTATTCAAATGTCTTTAATTTAAGTACTTAATCTTTATTATCCCTCTTAATTATCGTATCTGAAGATGTTATGCTCTTCTTATCATAAGGATAGAGAGGATATCCTCTCTTCAAATCTTCTAAGAGTTCTTCTGGTGTTTGATATCTAAACTCAGGAAATCTAGCTGTCATTTTTTCAATAATCTTTGCTATCCCCTCTGGAACCTCAGGATTTATAGCTCTAACATCGGGAAGATCTTCTTGATATCTCTTCAGCATAAGAGAGATTGTATCCTCATCTGAATATGGAAGAATACCCGTTAACATCTCATAGAAGACAATACCAAGAGAGAAAATATCTGATCTTATATCTACTTTTTTACCTTCCAATTGCTCTGGAGAAGCATATTGAGGTGTACCCATAAACATTCCTGTCTGAGTTAATGTGGCAAGGCCTCCAACCCTTGCTATTCCAAAGTCCATAAGCTTTACTTTACCATCAGTAGTAATCATAATATTTTGAGGCTTTATGTCTCTATGTACTATGTTTTTAGAATTAGCATAAGAAAGAGCTTCGGCTACCTTTTTAACAATCTCAACAGCCATATTAATAGGAATTCTCTTTTTCTCCTCTATAATCTTCTTAAGATCCTTTCCATTTACAAACTCCATAACCATAAATACATAATCATCTTCCTTACCATGGTCTAAAACTTTCACAATATAAGGATGATCAAGATTCTTGCAAGTTTCTATTTCTCGATAAAATCTTTCCAGTACTTCTTTATCAGAAGCATATTGAGGATGAAGTATTTTAATAGCAACTTCTTTATTAGTCTTCTTATCAAGAGCAAGATAAACAGAAGCCATTCCCCCTGATCCAAGCCTTTTAAGTACTTTGTATCTTCTCTTTATAACCGTACCCTCCAACCTTTCTTTGGGTATAAAGTTCAAGTAAATTAAATTTCCTAAAAATGAAAAAACAAATCCTACAGAGGGTGAAACTAAAGGAAGTAAAACCCTATTTATAAAAGCTTGATATGAGAACATAAAATACAAAAAGATAAATAAGAAAGTTAGGAATAAATTTAATATGATTCTCCTTCCAAATAAAACTCCAGGTAGAAATATTGAAAGAAAATTTATTATCAAAACAAACGGTGGAAATATATTAGTAAAAAAGTCCCGCATAAATAAATTATCAATTATGTTAGCATGAATTTCTACACCTGGCATGTAAGAGTAATTTATTCCAAGTTTTGAAGAAAATCCAGAAAAGGGATGTAAAAAAAGATCTTTCAAGGCAGGACTTACAGCTCCAACCAAAACTATCTTGTCTCTAAAAGTATTCTTTGGAAAATTACCTCTCAATACATTGACATAAGAATAGACCCTGTAAGTTCCTTCTCCTCCTCTAAAATTAATATAAAAATCCGAAGGAAGGGTTAGAGTAAGGGAGGAAAAATCCTTTTTACTTATGAATTTGTAAGCCACAAGGGCAAGAGAATAATATTTTACAGATCCAGAATTTTCATAGATTCTAACTCTTCTTACCTTGTTATCTTCATCAATATACAAGTTACTATAACCACTTCCAAGAGCAGAGTTTTTCAAAATCTCAACAGGTTCTCGTAAGGAAACTACATTAATTTTTAATCTTTTATCAAAATAAGTCTGAAGATATCCTGAAAGAACCACATTACCTGCAGATTTTATCTTTTCTGCCAAAATCGCATCAAAAGGAGTAGCTGTATCAAAAAGAACATCAAAAACAATAATCTTAGGCTTCTCTTTTCTCAATACATCAATAAGCTTAGCATGGATATCTCTTCTCCAAGGCCAATTACCGAGCTCTAAAATGGAGTCGTCATCTATACCAATAATTACTATATCCTTATAAGGATTAATTTCTCCCCTTAGATGAAACCTGAGATCTACTGTTTGCTTCTCCCATACCTTGAAAAAATTAAGATTAGACAGGATAAGAAGCAATATAAAAAAGCCAAAAAGTAATCCAAACTTTATCAATATTCTTCTCATATCCCCTAAACCATTTTACTATAAAATCCTATATTAATAAAGCCATTATTGCCTTTTGCACATGAAGCCTATTTTCAGCCTCATCAAAAACTACCGAGTTAGGTCCATCCATCACCTCGTCCGTAATTTCTTCACCTCTATGAGCAGGAAGACAATGCATAACAATAGCATCTTCTTTAGCTAAAGAAAGTAATTCTTTATTAAGCTGATATGGAGGCAAAACCCTTCTTCTTATTTCCTTCTCATCTTCCTGCCCCATGCTTACCCATACATCGGTATAAAGTACATCAGCATCTTTTACTGCCTCTTTAGGATCCTCTATAATCTCAATACTTCCTCCATACCTTTTAGCAAGAACTAAAGCTTCTTCTAATACCTTCTTAGGAGGCATAAACTCCTTAGGAGAAGAACAAACCACATTCATTCCAAGCATTACTCCTGCAAGAATTAGTGAGTTAGCCACATTATTACCATCCCCAAGATATACTACTTTTAACTTTTTAAAGCCCTTCTTCTCAATAATAGTAAAATAATCTGCTATAACCTGACATGGATGTTCCAAATCAGAAAGGCCATTTATCACAGGAATACGTGAATACTGAGCAAGTTCCACGAGAGTATCATGAGAATAAACCCTCGCCATTATACCATCCACATATCTTTCCAACACTCTTGCTGTATCTGCTATAGTTTCTCCTCTTTTTAGTTGCATCTCTTGAGCATTCAAATACAAAGGATAACCTCCTAATTGATGCACGCCAACCTCAAAAGAAATTCTTGTTCTAGTAGAAGGCTTTTCAAAGAATAAAGCCACTGTTTTACCTTTCAAATAATCATGTATTCGCTTACCAGCATAATATTCTAATTTTAAATTCTTAGCCAAATGGAATATTTGTTCTATCTCTTCTCTAGAAAGATCAAGAATAGAAAGTAAATCCCTTCCCTTAAGATCACCCATTAATTTTTCCTCCCTAATATAAGTTTTATTAGCACCTATTATACTAATATTACTTACCTTATACCTTAAAATTTGGTATTATACAAGTTATGAGTCTTAAAGAGAGAGATTATCGATGGAATTTTATAGTAAACAGTATAGATAACGCATTCTTTAATTTAGGAATGACCTTTGGGTCTATACAGACCTTACTTCCCCTTTTTGCAAAAAACTTAGGTGCAGGAAACCTCGAGATAGGGCTGATCCCCGCTATAGCCAATTTGGGATGGGCTATACCTGCCATAATAGGCGCAAAATATTCTGAAAAATACAAAATAAAACTACACTTAGTACTCAAAGTAACCATGGGAGAAAGACTACCTTATCTTTTCATGGCTCTTATAGCTTTTTTTATCGCTCCCCATAATCCTCACCTTGCCCTTTATTTATCTCTTTTTATGTTAGGAATTGCTACCTTCTCTATGGGATTTCTTGGCCCTCCTTGGATGAGTATGATAGGAAAGGTAATAGAGCCCTCCAAAAGAGGATTATTCTTCGCTATGGGAAATGGGCTTGGAGCAATAATGGGAGTTGGAGGGGCCGGTATAGCAAGGATTATACTTGCAAAATATTCTTTCCCCTACAACTTTGGATATTCTTTTTTGTGTGCAAGCATTGCTCTTCTTATCTCTTTTATATTTCTTGCTCTAACTCGGGAATATCCTGATGACACAGAAAATTCAGATGTACCATTAATAGAGTACATTAAAAGTATAAAAATCGTATTTAAGTATGAAAACTTTAAAAACTATGTCATCGCAAGAATTTTAAATGCATTCTCTGCCTCTTTTATAAGTTTTGTGGTAGTATTTGCATCTAAAAATTTCTCCATACCTGATAAAGTTGGCGCAGATTTTACTGCAATACTTCTTATATCTCAGGCAATATCATCCTTTATTTTAGGTCCCCTTGGAGATAAATATGGACACAAACTTCCTCTAACCCTAGGAAAGATTTTTATTCTCTTAAGCATTATTACCCTCCTCTTGGCAAAAAATATATTTAATATTTATCTTGCATTCATCTTAATTGGTTTTATAAACAGTGCTTTTTGGGTTGGTGATTCTGCTATGGTTCTTGAGATTTCACCCCCTCAACACAAAGAACTTTATATTGGAGCCTTAAGTTTAATTCTTTCTCCCTTCTCTTTTATAGCTCCAATTCTTGCAGGTAAGATCGCAGATATAAAAGGTTTTAAGTTCCTATTTATCACATGCCTTTTAATAAGTATAATAAACCTTGTATTCTTTATATATGGAGTTAAGGATCCAAGAAAAGATGCTCAAAGTACTAATAACATTAATAACAATTAGCCTTTTAGGATACTTAGGGAAAAAATATCTTTTTAAAGAAGAAGATAAAGAAGTTATATCAAAATTTGTATATAATTTTTCTCTTCCTGCTTTAGTCTTTTACTCTATTTACACAAGCCCTCCACAGATAAGCTCATTTAAGGTTGTAATCACTGAGTGGATAACAAGCTTTTTAATAGGTGCTATCTCTATTCTCCTTGGTTTTATACTTAAACTGAATAAGAGAACTATTGCAAGCCTGTTTCTTGTAAGTGTGGGAGGAAATGTTACCTTTATGGGCTATCCAATAATGGAAAGACTATTTGGAAATCAAGGATTAACCCTTGCTATCCTTTTTGATCAATTAGGAATGATTATATTCATATACACCGTTGGAATCTTAGTAATTAATTTACTTGTTAGCTCTGAAGATGGTACAAAAGGAAGTATGGGGCTTTGGAAAATATTACAAAACCCTCCACTGTGGGCCTTATTAGCAGGCTTCCTTTTTCAGAAGATTAATATTCCTGACTTTATATTAGACAGTTTTTCGATTCTTGGAAGAGCCACAACCCCACTTATGATGTTTCTTCTTGGTCTATCTCTATCAAAGCCTTACAAGGATAATAGGTCTATCATAGGAGTATCCCTTGGAATACTCCTAAAATTAATTTTATTTCCTCTCTTTTCTTTATTTATTGCAAAATTCCTAAATCTTAGTGGTATTCCTCTAAAAGTTACTGTTCTTGAGTCCGCCATGCCTTCTATGCTTACAGCCCTTGTTCTCGCTATCCAATTTAATCTGGACTACGTATTTGCATCTCAGACAATTACGTATTCTACTCTGTTTTCACTGATCACCTTAAATTTATGGATAGGGGTGATAAAATGATAGCTCTGCTTAAGGTCAGTATAATTCTTGGAATCATTGTAGTCTTGCTCTCCAAAAATTTTCCCCTTTCATGGGCTCTGCTTGGTGGAAGCCTTATCATGGGAATTAGCTTTGGCATTCCTTTCCGTATGATAATGAAAGGCTTCTGGGAAGGTTTATCAAGCTGGGAAACTATTAAGCTTGTTCTTATCTTATATTTTATTGCCCTCTTTGAAAACATTTTAAGAGAAAAAAATTTACTACAAAAAATGGTTCTCTCGCTCAAAAAACTCATCAAAGATACAAGAGTTAGATTAATCTCCATGCCTATAATTATGGGACTCCTTCCATCTGTAGGAGGAGCTTTATTCTCCGCCCCCCTTCTTGATGAAATCTCAAAAGAGGACAATATAGATCCAGAGAGGAAGAGTTATATAAATTACTGGTTAAGGCATATTTGGGAGCCTTTCTTACCCATATATCCAGGAATAATATTAGTGTCTATATTAACAGAAAAACCATTGAACTTTTTTGTTAGGGAAGCTTTACCTTATGGCCTTGCAACCCTTGCCATTGGCTTGTTTTTTGCCTTTTATAAAGCCAATCTCGAGAAAGCTAATCTTAGCCAAGAAAGTCAAAATATCGGACAAAATGAAGATTCTCAAGAAAATTTAGAAAATCCCCAGGAGACAAATGAAACAGAAACCTCTATTGAAGAAATTGAAATCACTAATCCTCTTTCTACTTTTATACTCTCCTTTCTCCCTATAATTTCCTTACTGTTTCTTGTAATTTTCTTCCACTTTGATCTCCTATATACCCTTATAGGCATAAACATTGTTTTATTCTTTATACTAAAATTTGATTTCAACAAAATGAAAGAGACACTTATTCATTCCATAAACCTACAAAATTTAATTTTGATTATTGGAGTAATGATATTTAAAAGAATGCTTGAAATAACTGGTGCAGTATCAGACATTGCTTATTCTCTCAATTACTCCTTCATACCCACATATATAATCTTTTTCCTACTTCCCCTAATCATAGGAATCTTTACAGGAGTAACTTCTGCTACTATCGGAATAACAATTCCCATACTCCTAAAAATGCTTCCTTATCAAAATCCCTCCAAATATCTTGTTCTTGCCTTTGCCAGCGCTTTCTTAGGTATAATGGTGTCTCCCCTTCATTTATGTCTTGTATTAACTAAAGAATATTTCAAACCCGATTGGAAGAAACTTTATAACTATGTTGTAAAGAGTGGAATTTTACTTGCCATATTTATACTTCTTAAGTTTTTCTTAACCTAAAGTTAGAAAAGTTTAAGAAAAATTCAAGAAGTTATGTGTTAAAATTAATCCTGATAAAAAACTTACAAAGAAGGGGGTACTCCAATGAGGGATTTCAAAAAACTCCTACTTTTAACAATTCTAATTATTCTTTTTTCTTCTTTGATATTTGCCCAAGAAATAAAACCCATTGAAATCAAAATCCTTCACATCAATGACTTTCATGGTAGATTACAACCCTATATAGTTAAGAGTATAAGTGAAAATATTCCTGTAAGCGGCGGAGCCTATCTCGCCTATCTTATAAATGAGGAGAGATCTAAAAATCCTGATGGTACAATTCTTCTTTCCGCAGGAGACATGTTCCAAGGAACACCCATATCAAATATCTTTAAAGGTGAACCAGTAATAAAGATGATGAACTACTTAAAATTTGACGCTATGACCATAGGAAACCATGAATTTGATTGGGGACAAGAACAACTCCAAGCCTGGATTAAAAGCTCAAACTTTCCTTATTTAGCAGCTAATATTCTCAAAGATAAAAATTATTTACCCAATGTGAAACCCTATATAATCCTTGAAAGAAAAGGTATTAAGATTGCAATCATAGGATTAACTACCCAAGAAACTGCATATATTGTAAAACCAGATTATGTAAAAGATCTCACCTTTGTAGAACCAGAAAAAGTTTTACCCAATTTAATAAAAGAAGTAAAAGATCAAGGAGCTCAACTTATAATTGTTCTTTCACACTTAGGATATGATGCAGACAAAAAATTAGCTGAAAATGTTCAAGGAATAGATGTGATTGTTGGAGGCCACAGCCATACTGTAGTCACAAAACCTGTAATCGTAAGAGGAACCATCATAGTACAAGCAGGTTACAATGGAATATACCTTGGAGTGGTAGATCTTAAAATACAACCAGAAACAGGTATTGTTCTTGACTTCACAAAAGAAAATATTCTAAAAACCGTATTTGCAGGTCCTGAAAATAAGCAAGATCCAGAAGTAGCAAGCTTAATTGAAACTTACGCCAGCCAGCTAAAAGAAGAATTCTCCAAAGTAGTAGGAGAGACTCTGGTTGATCTTGTAAGAAATTACAATGAGGAATCTAATGTAGGAAATGTAATATGCGATGCTATGCTTGAAGCAAGCAAAGCTCAAATAGCCTTTCAAAACAGCGGAGGAATAAGAATGGATATTCCAAAAGGAAAAATAACTATGGAACAAGTATACAGCATGTTACCCTTTGACAACGTTCTGGTAGAGATGGATCTCACTGGTAAAGATATACTGGACCTACTAGAACAAAGTGCCACCTTAGAAAAAGGAATTTTACAAGTTGCAGGAATTAAAGTAAAATATGATATGAGAAGGCCAGTTGGATCAAGGGTGATCGAAGTCTTTGTCAAGGATGAGCCTTTAGATCCTAACAAGGTTTACAGAGTAGTAACTAACGATTTCCTTGCAGCAGGAGGAGATAAATTTACAGCATTCACTCGAGGCAAAAATGTAATCTATGGCGATATGTTAAGAGACGTCTTTGTAGAATACCTTAAAAAACACTCTCCTATAAGTCCTAAAGTTGAGGGAAGGAGTATAATAATTAAATAGATTGAAAGAAAAAATAAAAGTTTTTGTCAACGGAGAAGAGATAGAAATATATCAGGGCATGCAAGTAAAGCATGCCCTGATTTCTTATGATTATGGCGTTTATAAAAAATGTCTGGAGGGTGAATACATAGTAATAAATGAGGATGGATTTGAAATAGGACTTGAGGGTGCATTAAATGAAAATGCTAAAATATATACAAAAAGGAGGGAATAAAATTGCTAAGAAGAACAAAAATAGTATGTACCATAGGCCCTGCCAGTGAAAGAGAAGAGGTTCTTAGGGAGTTAATAAAGGCAGGAATGAATGTGGCAAGACTAAACTTCTCCCATGGTGACCACAACGTCCATGGCGAAAGAATAAGATTAATAAGAAAACTCTCAGAAGAATTAGAAACTCCTATACCCATTCTTCAAGACCTTCAAGGACCCAAAATAAGAGTGGGCGAAATAGAAAACGACAAGGTATTATTAAAAGATAACGAAGAAATTGCACTAACCCCAAAAGAAACCTTAGGAAACGAAAAACTCATCTTCGTAAATTATCCTTATCTTCTTGAAGATGTAAACATTGGAGATAGAATTCTTATTGATGATGGACTCATTGAACTTAAAGTTATGGATAAAAAAGAAGATAAATTAATATGCCACATAGTTCATGGGGGATATCTTTCCAGTAGAAAAGGAGTAAATTTTCCAGACTCTACCCTTAGAGTATCTCCTCTTACTGAAAAAGATAAAAGAGATGTACTATTTGGTATAGAGAGAAAAATAGATTTCATAGCTCTTTCTTTTGTACAAAGAGCATCTGACATTTTAGAACTAAAAGAGTTCCTTGAGCTTCACGATGCAAGAATTCCAGTTATAGCCAAAATAGAGAAAAGAGAGGCTGTAAATAATTTTAAAGAAATCCTTGAAGTGGCTGATGGAATAATGGTAGCAAGAGGAGACCTTGCCATAGAGATGTCTAACGAAGAAGTCCCTCTAATACAAAAGAGAATAATAAGAGAGACAAGGCTTGCTGGAAAACCTGTAATAACAGCAACCCAAATGCTAATTTCCATGGTAAGCAATCCTACACCTACAAGAGCAGAGGTCAGTGATGTAGCCAATGCAATATTAGACGGTACTGATGCCCTAATGCTGTCGAATGAAACCGCCACAGGAAAGTATCCTATAGAAAGTGTAAAAATGATGGATAAAATTGCTCGAAGGGTAGAAGAAGAATTTCCATACGATAGTTTTCTCCAGGAATCTAATTGTCATAAGAACATTACCGAAGCTATAACTTACTCTACATGCCAAATTGCAAAAGAAATAGAAGCCTCAGCCATAGTTACAGCAACCCATAGTGGTTTTACTGCAAGACATATCTCCAAATACAGACCAAAGTCTCCCATATTTGCCATCACCCATTTCCCTGAAGTACAAAGAAGGCTTAACTTATCTTGGGGAGTCACCCCACTCCTTACAGAAGTCTTCTACAACACTGACGAGATGTTTGAAAAATCTACAAAAATTCTAATCCAAAAGAACTATGTAAAAAGAGGAGATACTATAGTAATAACTGCAGGAATACCTATGGGAATCTCAGGCATGACTAACCTCATAAAAGTACATGTAATAAGCGATGTTATAGGACAAGGACATGGACTTGGGGGAGAAGCTAAAACCGCAAAAGTAATTATTGCAAAGAATGCAAAAGAAGCAATAAGCAAAGTAACTGAAGATGTAATTCTCTTAGTTCCAACCTTTGAAGAGGAATTAGAAATAATATTAGATAAGCTCCAAGGAATAATAATAGAGGATGAAAAAATACCTTCCACCTTAATTGCGTGGAGAAGTAAAGGTATAAGTATAATAGTAGGTGCTAAAGGTCTATCAGAAAAGCTAAAAGATAACGAGATAATAACCATAGATCCCGAAAGAGGAGTAATATATCGTGGCGTGGCAAGAGTATACTAAAAAGAAAATTAAATCCAAAATAAACCCTTATAAGATTCTCTTTTTTATCTTTTTACTGTACCTTAGTCCTTCTATCTACAATGGACTTAAAGATTATTTTGAGTATACAATAAAACTGAGAGAGCTTTCAGAAAGGAAAGCTAAATTAGAGAAAGAAGTAAGAGAATTAAGAGAAATTGCATATAATATGAATGATCCTTATGTAATTGAAAAGATAGCAAGGGAAAAACTCTTTATGGCAAGGCCAGGAGAAGAACCCATATTAATAATTGAAAACAAAAGCAACAAAAAGTTAAAAATTGAGATCTTAAATCTTTTTAAGAAGTAAATTTTAAAATATAATATTTAAGTAAAAGTAAAATCTAAACTAACAGAGGTGAAAAAATGGGAAAACAGTGGAGAGTAATTCTTAAGAGAAGAAGAAGAAAGGCAAGAGAGAAAAGAAAGAAAGAAAGACTTAAGATGCTTCTTAAAGAACTAAAAAAGGCCTAATTTCTTAATCAGTAGTTTTTTAATTTAGGAAGGACCCCATAGAATCATTATGAATATTACTGAAAAAATAGAAATATTGACAGAGGCGGCCAAATTTGATCTATGTGGGTCCTTCTTGTGTTCCAAAGAAGCTATCCAAAGAAAATCCACAATAAATGGCTGGATATACCCAACAACCCTTCCCGATGGAAGAACAGTAAGACTTCTTAAAATACTCCTCTCAAATGACTGCATCCATAACTGTTATTACTGTGCCAATAGAAGAGATAGGGCATTTCCAAGAATAAGCTTCACAGCTGACGAGATGGTAAGACTCTTTTTAGAGCTTAGAAGGAGAAACCTTGTTGATGGACTCTTCCTGAGCTCTGCTGTGACCAAATCTCCCAAACACACTATGGAACAAATGCTAAAAGTTGCAGAAATACTAAGAGAAAAACACAACTTCAAAGGATATATACATCTGAAAATCTTGCCCGAATCCTCCTTAGATTACATAGAAACAGCTATAAGATATGCTGATAGAGTATCTATAAACCTTGAGGCACCAAGGGAAAACTATCTTAAAGAAATTGCTCCTGAGAAAGATTTATTAGCGCTTATAAACAAACTGGAGATAATAAAAAGATTATCCGAAAAGAACATAGTTCCTAAATCTGGCATAACCACACAATTTGTGGTAGGAGCCTCTAAAGAAAAGGATGTAGAAATTCTTTCCTTAACTTATAAACTTTACCAGGAATATAAACTTTCAAGAGCTTATTTCAGCGCTTTCCAACCCATACCTCAAACTCCCCTTGAAGACCTACGTCCTACTTCTACTTGGCGAGAAGTAAGACTATATGAAGCAGATTTTCTAATCAGGAGATATAACTTTTCGATTAACGAACTTATTTTTGATGAAAACGGAAATCTTCCTTTAAACGAGGATCCTAAAACTCTTTGGGCAAAGACCCATCCTCAATTTTTCCCTATAGAAATAAACAAAGCAACCTATGAACAACTTTTAAGAATACCAGGCATTGGTCCTATAAGTGCAAAGAAGATTATAAAAGCAAGAAAAGAACAAAAAATAAGAGATATTAAGGACTTGAAAAAGTTAGGAATCCAGGTTGAAAGATGTAAAAATTATATTTTAATAAATGGAAAGAGCCCTTCCTCAGAGAAGCAACTATCTCTTCTCTAAGAAAGGGCTCCTCAATTACCCATCTACTCCATTCTCTTCAATTATCTTCTTGTAAAAGTAAGCACTATCTTTAAGTATTCTTTTTTGAGTATTGTAATCAACATAAATAATTCCAAATCTCTTACTATATCCATGCGCCCATTCAAAATTATCCATAAGAGACCACACAAAATAACCTCTCAAATCTACTCCATCTCTAATAGCAAAGTACGCTCTTTTGATATGCTCCTTTAAGTAATTTATTCTATTAATATCTCTTATTCTTCCATCTTCTACAGTATCATTATATGCTGCTCCATTCTCAGTTATATAAATTGGAATTTTGTAATCTCTATAAAGCTGAATAAGAATATCATATAGACCATCGGGATATACTTCCCATCCCATATCCGTATGCTCATTAGGACCTTCCACTCTCTTTACTCCAAGATGACTATTTTTGTCATAAGCTACAATATTTCTTGTGTAATAATTAATGCCCATAAAATCTATAGGAGAAGAGATGATATCAAAATCCGATGCTGGAAAAACAAAACTCCAATTATTTTCCTCTAAGATCCTCCATATTATCTCAGGATATTTTCTCTTAAAGATAGGGTCAATAAACCATCTATTTCCAAAGGCATCTTGTTTCTCTGCTGCCTTCAAATCCTCTTCAGAGTTAGTCTCGGGATAAACTGTTGCAACATTTATAGTAATTCCAATATTTCCTTTATATCCACCATCTCTATAAGCTTGAACTGCAAGCCCATGAGCAAGAAGCATATTATGCCCAGCCACAAAAGCACCTTTCATATCTTTCTTTCCAGGAGCATGCCATCCCCATGCATAACCAAGAAAAGCACTAACAAAAGGCTCATTTAAAGTAATCCATATAGGTACTACATCTCCAAACTTATAAAACATAAAATTAGCATATTCTGAAAAATACTTAGCAGTATCCCTATTTAACCATCCCCCTTTATCCTCCAGAGCTTGAGGAAGATCCCAATGATATAAAGTTATTGCCGGCTTAATATTTTTCTCTAAAAGCTTGTCAATCAACTTTTCATAAAAATAAACTCCTTTTGGATTAAGTTTTCCCCTTCCCTCTGGAAATATCCTGGGCCAAGAAATTGAAAACCTGTAAGCTTTAAGTCCTATTTCAGCCATAAGTTCCACATCTTCTTCGTAACGATGGTAATGATCACAAGCTATATCTCCATTTTGATTTTCATAAATCGTACCAGGAGTATGAGCAAACCTATCCCAGATGCTTTCTCCTTTACCATCTTCATTCCATGCTCCCTCTATTTGATAAGATGCTGTAGCTGCTCCCCATAAAAATTCCTTAGGAAAAACTAATTTAGCCATATCTCTTATTCCTCCTTTACTAAATTCCTAATTTTTTAACTTTTGTTATCTTACTAAACTAAATAGACTTTGAGAAGGGGGAATATTATACCCTTGATTTTTCAAAAACTTTTTTATATAATTTTGTACAACAGTAATTAATCGCTCCTCGGTAGCTCAACGGTAGAGCGGCCGGCTGTTAACCGGCGGGTTGCAGGTTCGAATCCTGCCCGAGGAGCCAAGTTTTTTATAATTTTCCTCTTTCTTATTGAAACCCTCTTAAAACAATTTCTACAATTACAACTCATATTCACGCATTCCTTAGGCATTTTTATACCCAAAAGACATCAAAGCAAATTTTTGTTACTATTTTCATTGATTTTTATTGACTTAAAATGCATTCTAATGTAACATTAAAAGAAAAAAAGGAGGATTTTTTTAATATGGGGAAGTACGAAATTATTGGTGAAAAAATTCCTAACCTCCCATGGGAAGACAGGCCAAAAGGAAGCAGTGATATAGTATGGAGATACTCCAAAAACCCAATTATCAAAAGAAACCAAATAAAAAGAGCCAATAGTATTTTCAACAGTGCAGTTGTAACTTTCAATGGAAAATTTGCGGGCGTTTTCAGAGTTGATGACAAAGCAAGATCCATGAATCTTCACGCAGGATTTAGCGATGACGGCATAAATTGGGTTATAGAAGAAGAACCCATAAACTTTATTCAACAGACCCGTGATCCCTTAATCAGTGAATACAAGTATGATCCAAGAGTTACCTTTATTGAAGATCGTTATTACATAACTTGGTGCAATGGATATCATGGTCCAACCATTGGAGTAGGTTATACTTTTGATTTTAAAGAGTTTTATCAATTAGAAAATGCCTTCCTACCCTATAACAGAAATGGAGTACTTTTCCCAAGAAAGATCAATGGTAAATATGCTATGTTAAGCAGACCATCCGACAGAGGTCATACCCCTTTTGGAGATATCTTTTATAGTGAAAGCCCTGATATGATTCATTGGGGATGCCACAGATTTGTTATGTCTGCAGGACTTACAGGCTGGCAATCTCTTAAAATTGGTGCAGGACCAACTCCTATAGAAACCAGTGAGGGTTGGCTCTTGATCTACCATGGAGTACTTCTCTCCTGTAATGGATATGTCTATAGCTTTAGTGCAGCTCTCCTTGACTTAGAAAAGCCTTGGAAAGTTAAATATAGAGCAAGATCCTATCTCCTCTCTCCCCAAGAATACTATGAGTGTGTAGGAGATGTTCCAAATGTAGCCTTTCCATGTGCAGCATTATGTGATGCAGAAACAGGAAGACTCGCTATTTATTATGGCGGTGCCGATACTGTAGTTGCTCTTGCCTTTGCTTATGTAGATGAGATAATTGATTTCCTTAAAGAAGATGGCGTAAAATATGAATAAAAATTAAAAATAGCGGGGGAGAAAATCTCCCCCGCAAGATAAAAAATGGAAAAATATATTTATGTCGTTCCCATCGGAGATATATTAGAAGATCTAATAAATTTTCTGAGGGAAAAACTAGAGGAAATTTTTAGGCTAAAAGTAAAAGAATATACAAAGGTTCCCATACCTAAGGAAGCCTATAACCCTAAGAGAAACCAATACTATTCTTATTACTTTATTAATTTGCTATTCTCCTTAAAATTAAATGACGCCATTAAGATTCTTGGAATTACAAACGTAGACTTATATACAGATAACTTGAACTTTATCTTTGGCGAGGCAATTCTTAACGGAAAAGAATGCGTAATAAGTATTGCTCGGTTAGACAATAAATTTTATGGTTTACCTCCCGACCATACTCTCCTCAAAATAAGAGCCTTAAAAGAAGCCGTGCATGAACTAGGACACACTTTTGGGCTCAAACATTGCAAAAACCCATCCTGTGTCATGTATTTTTCAAATAGTCTTGCTGACACAGATAAAAAAGACTATAATTTTTGTCCCGAATGCCAATTAAGACTTTATAACCTTTTTTAAGTTATAGCCTTCTAACTTTAGCTTAGATTCTACCTCTTTTAGAGTATACGGTGCTTTAAACCTTATACTATACTTTGTTTTAGGATAAATATTCACAAAATTATCTTCCCACTCTGCATTTTCAAGTTTTAAAGATACCCATAATGCCAGAAAATCACTTTCAATATTTAGCAGATAAGAATTCTCTTCGATCTCCTTTACACTGTACACCACTACTGCATTAGGAAGTTCTAAGTGTCTAAACGGAGCAAAGAAGTACTCATTTTGATCAATAAGCTCATCCTTCTCATTATAGAGTTGAACGTAGAAAAATTCTTTGAATTTATCAACATCTTCCAAGTTAAATTCTCCTAAAATAACAGAAGAATTTGCAGGTATCTCAATATCCACTTCTTTTTTTCCTCTTCTCTTTCCTCGAAAAGTGCTTATGGCATACTCTATCTTACCGTAAAATTTTTCAAGGGTATCGTTGACTCCAAAAACTAAAAGTTTCCCATTTCGAGGCTCAATGTTAACTTTAATATCCCTAAAAGCCCTCTTCACAAAATAATAAGAAGGCTTTAGTTTTTTGTAGTAATCTATAATACTCCAACTTACTACAGGCCAACAATCATTCCATTGCCAAATCAAACTTCCAGAAGTATGAAACTTATTATTTCTCCAGTGCTCTATTCCTGTTTTTAAAGCAAGCCCTTGGATAATTTGAGAAAGATAAATATATTCATTCATATCTTCGGTTATTTTGAAATGTCCTGCAATATATCTTATTATCCTCTCAGTGCCCTCTCGAGCCTTATTATGAAACTCCATCTCCCTACTTTGTGGATAATACTCTTTTTCAGAAGTTATAAACTTCCTGATAGTCTCAGCCACAGGAGGAGCTTGCATACCAAATTCACTTATGAATCTACCATTATCCTTTAAATAACCATTAAAATCGATCCAACCATGCCAAACTTCCCAATTATGTCTATCCCCTACTTCCTGAGAGTTAGGATCCTTACCTCCGTAAGGACTACTAGGCCAATAAGGTCTTGTCAAATCAAGCCTAGCACAAACATCGGGAAGAACTCTACTGTATATCTCTTCTCCCCAAAACTTTTCTCTCTCTCCCCACCACTTAGCGTAATATCCCCAATGGTTCTCATTATTTCCACACCAAAGAACTATAGAAGGATGATTTCTTAATCTTTTAATAACAAACTCTGCCTCTTTCTGTACATCATTCAAAAAATTCTCATCATCAGGATACTCGGCACAAGCAAACATAAAATCTTGCCAAACCATTATTCCAAGTTCATCACATAATTCATAAAAGATATCATTCTCATATATTCCTCCACCCCAAACCCTTAGCATATTTACTCCAGCTTCTTTTGCACGTATAAGCAAAAGTCTATAATCTTCTTCTTTTATCCGAGGTAGGAAGCTATCTGCAGGAATCCAGTTAGCCCCTTTTGCAAATACAGGTATATTGTTTATTTTAAACACAAAACTTTCACCTTTATTATCCTCTTGAGTAAAAAGTTCTACCTTTCTTATTCCAAATCGCTCTTCAACCTTATCAAGAACTTCTCCCTTCTCGTCTAAAAGTACTAATTGTAGTGTATATAAATTCTGCTCTCCGTATCCTCGAGGAAACCAAAGCTTCGGGTTCTTAATAGTAAGTGGAATCTTTAAAAAGACCCTTCCCTCAGGAAGAGTAAATCTTAATCTTTGTTCAAGCACAGGCTTTTTGTGAGAAATTCTAAAAGCCACATCTACAGGAATTGATTCCTGAAGCTCAATATCTAATTCAATATTTATTTGTGCATTTTCCCCAAGACTCCTGACAGGAACCCACACATCGAGAAGTCTCGCCTTATTCCACCCTTTTAGTTTCACCGACTTCCATATGCCAGAAGTAGCAAGCCTAGGACCCCAATCCCAACCAAAAGAATATTGAGCTTTTCTACCAAAAACTCTTGGTGAATAATCTCCCCCATGAAGCTTATAAGGATAATTTTTAGCTCTTTCTTCAAGAACTTTACTTGGTGAAAAAAGCCTTACTTCTAATTCATTTTCTCCCTCTACCAATAGATCTTTAACATTAAATTCCCAAGCTATAAACATATTATCGGTTTCGCCAATCTTCTTACCATTAAGATATATTTCTGAAAAAGTATCTATACCTTCAAATTCTAAGTAAATAGAAGAGTATTTTAAGAATTCTTTGCCAACTTGAAATTTCTTTCTATATATCCAATCTTCTTTCTCTACCCACTGTACCTCTAATTCGTTTTCTCCCACAAAAGGATCAGGAATAAGACCATTCTCCATCAAATCTAAATGTACACATCCAGGAACCTTCGCTTTACGCCACTTTTTATCTTTAACTGCTTTAAACTCCCACTCTCCATCAAGCTTCAATATTTCCATAGATGAGAATCCTCCCTCAAGAGAATTTATTAAGTATAGCTTAACTATATTTTAAATGTAAAGCTTAAAAGTAACCAAAGGAGGATTCTCAAAAGAACCTTATCTAACACTTACATCTCCCATATTACATCTCAACTCTATGTAAGACTTTTCACCTGAGCCATAAATATAAGTGTTACCTCTTACATTATCTGCTTTTCTTTCAACCGACAAACTTCCCAAGGAAACATCAACCACAACTTTTCCATCAAAGTTTTCAGGAAGAAATACCGTAATATCCCCCATATTACAATTTAACTTTGCAAAGGAAGGATCATCTAAAAATTTTATACTTAGATCTCCCATATTAACATTTCCTTGAATTTTCTCCACATCAACATCCAAACTTGCATCTCCCATTTTTACATATACCTCAAACTCATCACAAATTACTTTTCCTTTTAAATCTCCTGCCAAAAGATTAACTCTTAAAGCCTTTAACTTAGGTATAGTTAGATTAAAATCTCCTGCATTAATTCTTATCACATTGTCCTCAATAGAAAAATCACCTTCGCCATCTATAAATATCTTGGACTCTTCCGAAATATTTATACTCACATCTCCTGCAGATACCTCAATATAAAGAGGCCTCTCTAAATCCCAGTCTAATACTTCATCTGCTTTAACTTTGCCTTTAAGCCCACTTGAAACCAAGTTAGGTACCACAGAAAGAGCAGAAGTAATAGCTTCAGCCACAATACCCCCAATATCTAAAAATCCTATTCCTTTCCTTCTTGACTCTCTCTTTTCTTCAATAGTCTCAATTAATTTTTCCGCATCTTCAGCTGTAATCTTACCCTCCTCAAGAAGTTTTAATATCTTCTTAATTTCCTCTTCCATAAAAGATTCCTCCCCTCAATTTTAATAAAAACAATTTTGATAAAATTATAACATTAATTTTAAATTTTATCAATTTTAATTTTATTTCTTTATGAATAGAGCCTTAATTTTACTAAAAGAAAAATTTTTCTGAAGTAAATTAACACACGTTAATTAAATTAAAACTATGTAATTTTCTTGCTTAATGCTAATTTTACCTGTTTGAAAACTTTAAATTTTTGTTATATCATTCTAAAAAACGCTCAATAACGAGGGAGGTAGAAAAATTTGAGAAAAGACTACTTAGAAATATTAAAAAAGGAAGAAGTTATAGCCTACTTTTCTATGGAAATTGCCCTAATTAGCGATATTCCAACCTACAGTGGTGGACTTGGAGTCCTTGCAGGAGACACTGTAAGAACAGCAGCAGATCTAAATATACCATTCATAGCAGTAACTCAACTCAGTAGAATGGGTTATTTCAAACAAGAAATAGATAAAGAAGGCAATCAGATTGAATATCCAGTAAACTGGGAGCCTGAAAAATTCCTTACCCGACTCCCTTTCAAAACCAGTGTTGAAATAGAAGGTAGAAACGTATTTATCCAACCTTGGGTCTACTACTGGACATCTCTCCATGGTCACACAGTACCTGTTATTTTTCTAGACACTAACCTACCTGAAAACTCTGAAGAGGATAGGAATATAACCGATATTCTTTATGGTGGGGATTTGGCTCATAGATTAAAACAAGAAATTGTTCTAGGCATTGGTGGAGCAAAGGTAATAAAACAACTAAACTTAAGGGTAAGAAAATATCATTTAAATGAAGGTCATTCTTCTTTACTAACTCTTGAATTATTAAAAGATGAGCTATCCTCAGGAAAAACTTTGGAAGAAGCCACAGAAAATGTAAGAGAAAAATGTGTATTTACAACCCATACTCCTGTAGAAGCAGGACACGATAAATTTCCTTATGAAATGGTAGCCAAAATACTTGGAAACTACATCTCTATAGATCTGATCAAAAAGTTCGGAGGGAACGATGTTCTTAACATGACTCTGCTTGCTTTAAACTTATCTGGCTATGTCAACGGAGTAGCAAAAAGGCACCAAGAGATTTCCCTTCAAATGTTTCCCGGACACAGGATTCATGCAATTACTAATGGTGTTCACTCCTTTACCTGGACTTCTCCAAGCTTCAGAAAACTCTTTGATAAGTATATACCCGGATGGGCTACAGAGCCAGAACTTCTCTCAAGAGCCCAGTTTATACCCCTGGAAGA
Source organism: Dictyoglomus thermophilum H-6-12 (assembly GCF_000020965.1). Taxonomy (NCBI): domain Bacteria; kingdom Pseudomonadati; phylum Dictyoglomota; class Dictyoglomia; order Dictyoglomales; family Dictyoglomaceae; genus Dictyoglomus; species Dictyoglomus thermophilum. Next base: position 1,655,791 of record NC_011297.1, read on the forward strand.
AATATGGAATGCCCATATGGAAGCTAAAAGAGATCTGATAAAGTTTATTTATGAAACCACTGGAATTCAATTCGATGAAAATACACTTACTATTGGATTTGCAAGAAGAGCTACAGCCTATAAAAGGCCACATTTACTATTTTCAGATCTAAACAGATTAAAGAAAGTAAAAAGAAAGGGACCAATCCAAATTGTCTATGCTGGAAAAGCCCATCCTAAGGACATAGAAGGGAAAAAACTTATAAAGGAAATTTACGAGTACATAAAAGCTCTTGAGAACGACATAAAAATTGTCTATTTACAAGATTATAATCTGGACATGGCAAAAAAAATTATAGCAGGAGTAGACGTATGGTTAAATACTCCCCAAAGACCTTTAGAGGCCTCAGGTACCAGTGGTATGAAAGCAGCCCATAATGGGGTAATTAACTTTAGTGTCCTCGACGGATGGTGGATCGAAGGGCATGTAGAAGGATATACAGGCTGGTCCATAGGTCCATCTCCTTTTGAAGAAAAGAGCATTGAAAACCATATTCAGGAAGAGATCGATGACCTATACAACAAATTAGAGTATATAATTATTCCAACCTACTATCATCATAGGGATGAATGGATAAGAATCATGAGAAATTCCATATCTAACATTGCTTCCTATTTCAACACCCACAGAATGATGAAAAGATATATTACAGAGGCATATTTCAAAAGAAGCTAAGAAGGGAGGATTTAACATCCTCCCTTCATTGTAATTCTTACACCGTAGAGAGTACTGGACCTTCAAATATATCCCAAAATGCCCATATACCTGCTCCAACAAGCTCTGCAGGATAATCTAAGAAGGACGTAAGTTCAATCCTAACCTTTCCCGCATCAGAGGTTATACTTTTTTCCTCCACAATTTTTTTGATCTCCTGCCTTATAAACTCCCATACCTCTTTAGTATCTTTTTTAATAAGCGGTCCTCCAAGGATTATAACGTCTGGATTTAAACCGTTAATAATGTTTATTAATCCAATTGCTAACTCGTTTATATATTTTTTAAGAACTTTCTCATCAGAAACTTCTACAGTCTCTTTCTCTGAATCAAAGCCTGCTTTTAGCGCAATCTCGCTTCCTAAAGAAGCATATCTTTCCCAACATCCTAAATTTCCACACTTACACTTAAGGCCATCTTTCATAACTGTCATATGACCAAATTCACCAGCAGTATTATATCTTCCCCTATAAAGTTTTCCATCAAGAATCAATCCCGTTCCTATTCCTTCTCCAACGTATACATAAACTATGTTTAGATCATTATATTCTATTTTAGTCCCAAGCATTCCTTCCGCTACTACAGCCATATTTGCCTCATTATCCATCTTAACAGGAATTTCAACAGAAAAGACTTTCTTTATCCTATCCGCAATCATATCTCCTAAAGGAAGATTCTTCCAATTCAAATTGGGAGCCACCACTACATTTTTAAACGTATTGTCTACTATTCCTGGTATTCCAATACCTACTGCGTGAGTTTTATTAAGACCCTCAGGAAAAAGCATCTTAGTATACTCTTCCAATTTATCGAGAAAGTCTTGAGGATTCTTAGGGGTAAGGAAGCTTTTTATCTCTTTTATATTCATAGCAAAATCAATCTTAGATAAATAAGTATGTGTAACTCCTACTTTTATAGCAAGAGCGTTTTTATACTCAGGATTTAAGCCGAGAACTATAGCTTTTCTACCAATTTTTTTCTCACTTGAGGGTTCTATCTCTATAATCATACCTTCATCTATAAGAGTATTTACAAGCCTTGTTACAGTGCTCTTGCTTAAATTAAATCTCTTGGCAATTTCTGTACGAGAAATATTTCTACAGCGAAGAAAGGCATTTAATATTATAGTTTTGTTTACTTCTCTTTGTTGACTCGCTCTTCCTCCTCTACCTGTTCTAATAAAAACCATATTGCTAATTCATCCTCCCATTAGTTTCTATTTGAAAATAAATTATATTTTATTAAACAACTTTTAATTTTTTTTGTCAATATATAGAATTATATTATAAACAAAACTGATTTTTGGGGAGGATAAAAATGTTTAAATGGATAAAAAAGTTACTTTCTACATCTTCTTCAGAACCAACATCAAACTCCTTTATAGTCACAGTAAAATGTAAAAGATGCGGAGAAATAATTGACGTAAGAGTAAGGCCCAAAGAAGAGGCAAATCCTGAATTTGGAAACATGGACCAGATTATAAAGTATGATCTATACAAAGACGTATTAGGTGTAAAATGTCCTAACCTTATTAGAATTCACATTGAGTTTTCACCTTCTTGGAGTATAATTTCAAAAGAGATTGAAAATGGTGAATTTGTTGAAGTTAAGAAATAAAAATATAAGGAGGTATGAAAAATGGAATACAGAAAACTTGGAAAAGCTGGAGTTAAATTAAGCGTTTTGGGTCTTGGAGCCTGGCTCACCTTTGGAGAAAAAGTTAACTATGATGTAACAAAGGAATGTATTGCTACTGCTATAGAAAATGGTGTAAATTTCATAGACCTTGCAGACGTATATGCAAGAGGAGAAGCAGAAAGAGTAGTAGGAAAGGTTATAAAAGACCTTGGCATCAGGAGACAAGACCTAGTAATATCTAGTAAGGTTTACTGGCCTATGAGCGACAACATAAACGATAGAGGGCTTTCAAGGAAACATATAATGGAGTCCATTGATGGATCTCTTAAAAGATTAGGAGTAGACTATCTTGATATCTATTTTTGCCATCGTTATGATCCGGAAACTCCTATAGACGAAGTAGTAAGGGCCATGGATGATTTAGTACATCAAGGGAAAATTCTTTATTGGGGGACTAGTGTATGGAGTGCAGCTCAGATTGAAAGTGCTGTTGGAACAGCAATAAAATATAACGCCTATCCGCCTCAAGTAGAACAGCCTAGGTACAATATGTTAGATAGACACATTGAACCAGAAATAATTCCTACCTGTGCAAAACATGGAATTGGTATTACTGTATTTTCTCCCCTTGCCCAAGGAATATTAACCGGAAAATACAACAGCGGAATTCCTGCAGGAAGTAGAGCCTCTTGGAGTGATTGGCTTAAAAATGAACTTACCGAAGAGAATATAGAAAAGGTTAGAAAACTTACTAACCTTGCCAAAGATCTTGGGATAACCATGTCTCAACTTGCCTTAGCGTGGATCCTAAGAAGACCAGAAATAACCTCCGCAATTGTAGGAGCTTCAAAACCCGAACAACTTAAAGAAACTCTTAAGGCTGGTGATATCAAGCTTACCGAAGATGTACTTGAGGAAATTGAAAAAATACTTGCCAACGCACCTAAATAAGGCATGAAGTTAAAACTAAGCTTTGATTTACTAACTTTAGAGCTCTTCTATGAAGAGACAAAAGATATAGTTTTAAATTCTATCATAGAAAAAATATATCAGATAGGAAATACTGATATATTTTTAGAATTATTTTCCGTCGATCAAGGAAGGTATAAGTTAGTTTTATCAGTACATCCACAGCTTTATAGAATCCAAATTACTAAAAAGGAATTTCCTTATCCTGCGCGTCCCCCTTCTTTCCTCATGCTTCTTAGAAAACATTTAGAAGGGGGACGTATAATTCAGTATTCTTTAGTACCCCAGGAAAGAATAGTAGAGCTTAAAATAAAGAGATTTCCCGAAGAAGATAAAAAACTTATATTGGAACTAATGGGGAAATACAGCAACCTAATACTTCTAAATGAGGCTAACATTATAATTGACTCTATAAAGCATGTAACCAGCGAAGTAAGTAGATTTAGAGAAATTTTACCTGGAGTTCCCTACATATATCCTCCTAAAACTCAGAAGATCTCACTCCCTGATATCGATGAAAACAAATTAGATGAGATCTTAAGTAAAGAGGTCTCCCTCAAAGACTTACTTTTAAAAGAGTTAACTTATATGAACCCTCAATTAGTTAATGACATTCTTTTAGAAAACGATAAAGAAAAAATCAAAAAAAGGATCTTAGAAATAAAAGAGAAAATCATAAAAAAAGATCTAACGCCCATAGTATATATCCACGAGGGAGAACCTGTTGCCTTTAGTTTATTTCCTTTAAAAGAATATGAAAATTTTGAAAGAAAAGAATTTGACAAAGTATATAAAGCTGTAGACTATGTATACTCTTACGCCTTTGACAAAACGTTATTTGAACAACAGCAAAGGAGACTTTTAGAGATAGTAAAGGAAAACATCGAAAAAGTAACAGAAAAAATAAGAGAATTTGAAGAGCAGATAAAGGAGGGGGAAGAAGCAGAAAAACTAAGAATAAAAGGAGAAATACTCCTACTTAACAAGGATCAAATAAAAAAAGGAACTGAAAAGATAATACTTCCCAATCCTTATAATCCTGAAGAGATGGTAGAAATAGAACTTGATCTTAGTCTTTCAGCCTTTGAAAACGCTCAAAAATACTTTAAAAAATATAAAAAACTAAAAAGAGGAATAAATATTTTGAAAGAGCAAAAACAAAAGTTAGAAGAAGAATTATACTATTTAAATTCTCTTGAATTTTCTATAGAAAATTCCAAAAGTTTTCCGGAGTTGAGAGAGATAGAAGAAGAATTAGAAAAAGGAGGATATATAAAAGAGAGAAAAGAGATAATATACAAAAGAGAAAAAAAACCAGAACTACTGAAATTTATAAGTTCCGATGGATTTGAAATCTATGTAGGAAAAAACAACAGACAAAACGAAATAATAACTTTTCAAATAGCAAAGCCAGAGGATTTATGGCTTCATGCCAGAGGAATACCGGGAGCCCATGTAATAATAAAAACTAATAATCAGGAGGTTCCTGAAAGCACTCTTTACGAAGCCTGCTCTCTTGCAGCCTACTTCAGTAAGGGCAAATACTCAAGCTATGTTCCAGTAGATTATACAAAAAGAAAATACGTAACAAAACCAAAAGAATCAAAACCAGGATTTGTAGTATATAAGAATGAAAAAACCATGTTTGCTAAACCAGAAGATGCGCTAACTCTTCTCTCTCAAAAAACTTAATACCCTTTTAAACTCCTCAGGAAGATCAATTTCAAACTCCATAGGTACATTTTTTGTTGGGTGTATAAAAGAGATTTTTTTAGCATGTAAAAGTTGACCTCTTACTCCAAATCTTTTGTCTATCCTACCATAGACTTCATCACCCAATATGGGGAATCCCAAATGAGATATATGAACTCTTATTTGATGAGTTCTACCTGTTTCAAGATCTGCAGAAATCAAGGTATAACCTTTAAATCTCTCTAAAACCTTAAAATTTGTTATTGCTAACTTTCCATAAGGCACAATGGCCATCCTCTTTCGATCTATTGGATGCCTTCCCAAAGGTGCCTCTACTCTTTTTTCCTCCCAAGGAATTTCACCTTCGCATATAGCCCAATAAGTCCTTTTTAAAATCCTATTTTTTAGCTGTTCCGAGAGTCTCTGATGAGAAACATCATTTTTAGCAATTATCAAAAGCCCTGTAGTATCTTTGTCAAGTCTGTGCACAATCCCTGGCCTTATTTCTCCACCTATTCCTGAAAGATCTTTTATCCTGTAAAGAAGAGCATTAACAAGGGTATCATTGTAATGCCCATGAGCTGGATGGACTACCATACCCTTTGGTTTATTAATTATCACTATATCATCATCTTCATATACTATCTCTATAGGAATATCCTGAGGCTTAATCTCAGTCTCCTCAGGAGGAGGAACAATAACTTCAATCTTGTCCCCTACTTTCACTTTATAACTGCTCTTTACCTCCTTTTCGTTAACCTTGATTAGACCCTTATCTATAAGATCTTGAATTTGGGAACGGGATAAAGAAATTTTTTGTGAAAGATATTTATCAATCCTTTCTCCACCATCTTCAACCAAAATTTCATACCTTTCTTTCTCCATAAAAGAGGCTATACCCTTCTTTCTAACTCCTTTATATCCTTGATTATTATATGATTTCTCTCAATAGAGAGAATACCTTCCTCTTCAAAACTCTTTAATATTCTTATAGTAGTTTCTCGAGAAACTCCAATTAAGTTACCCAATTCCTGCCTTGTAAACTCAAGATCAATTAAAACTCCCTCATCTACTTTTTTTCCTCTATCTCTAGCAATATCAATTAGCAATCTTGCTATTCTACCCGAAGCATCTAAAAACATAAGGGTTTCTATTTGTCTATTTGCTTTTCTGAGCCTTAAAGATAAGGTTTTTAAAATTTTTAAAGCAAGTTCTGGATGCTTATATAGAAGACTCAAAAATTCATTCCTTTCGATAATAATTACATTTGTCTCTTCCAAAGCTACCACAGTGGCAGATCTGGGCTCACCATCAAGAAGAGACATCTCTCCAAAAAACTCAGTAGGATATAAGATGGCAAGAATTCCTTCTTTTCCCTCCTCAGTTTCAATAATCACTTTGACTCTACCAGAACATATAAGAAAAAAGAAATTCCCTGGATCCTCTTTCTGAAATATAATTGAATCCTTAGGATAACTTTTTTCCTTACATATAAGCAAAAGCTTTTCTAATTCATCATCAGAAAAATCTTCAAAAAGGGGAACATTTTTTAAAAACTTTTTCACTTCCATTTTTTCTCTCCTTTTTGTCATGGATTCTAAGCAAGATTATAACCTGATCTTGAAAAATTCAGCAACGAAAATTTTAATTGTAATAAGATATCCTATCTGATAAAATTATTTTTGTCTTAAATCAAAAACTTTTTTGGAGATTTGTACAATGGAAGACATAAAAAGCATTTGGGAAGAAGCTCTTTCTTATCTTTCGCTAGAAATTAGTAGGCCTGGTTTTGAAACATGGATAAAAACCCTCAAACCCCTCACCCTTGAGGGGGGTAAAATAGTACTTCAAACACCAAATAAATTTTCAAAAGATTGGTTGGAAGAATATTATCTTCCCCTTATTGAAGAAGTAATAAGAAAGGTAACTCAAAAAGATTTTAAGGTAGAAATACTTGCTGAAGAAAAAGAAGATAATATCCCTGAGGAAAAAAAAGTTGAGTACCTTTCTACCTCTTATAATAACCTAAACCCTAAATACACTTTCGATACCTTCGTAGTAGGAGATAGCAATAGGTTTGCTCATGCAGCTGCCTTAGCTGTAAGCCAAAATCCCGGTAAGGCCTATAATCCTCTTCTCATATATGGAGGCGTTGGTTTAGGCAAAACTCACCTTATCCATGCCATTGGACACTCTATACAAGAAAAATATCCAAAAGCAAGAGTTGTTTATGCTTCCATGGAAAAGTTTACCGTAGAGCTTATTGATGCTATAAAAGAAGACGGAATGACTAAGTTTAGAAACAGATATAGAAATATAGATGTGCTTTTGATAGATGATATTCAATTTTTAGCAGGAAAAGAGAGAACACAAGAAGAATTCTTCTATACCTTCAATGCCCTTTATGAGGCTGGAAAACAGATAGTTCTTACTAGCGATAGAGTTCCAAAAGAGATTCCTACCTTAGAGGATAGGTTAAGATCACGTTTTGAATGGGGTTTAATTGCCGACATTCAACCCCCTGATTTGGAAACTAGGATAGCTATATTGAAGAAAAAAGCCGAAGCAGAGAAAGCTAAAGTGCCCGATGAAGTTATTGAGTTTATAGCCTCACAAATTCAATCAAACATTCGTGAATTAGAAGGAGCTTTAATAAGAACCATAGCCTTTGCCTCTTTAAATAATATGCCCATAAATCTTGAACTTGCCAAAACAGTGCTTAAAGATATCATTCAGCCACAAATAAAGAATATAACTATGCAAAACATACTTCAAGCTGTTTCTGAGTACTTTAATATCAGCATTGAGCAATTAAAAGGAAAGGGAAGATCTCAAGAGATAGCTATCCCAAGACAAATAGCAATGTATCTTGCAAGAACCTTAACTGATCTTTCCCTCCCTAAAATTGGAGAAGAATTAGGAGGAAGAGATCATACTACGGTGCTTCATGCCTATGAAAAGATCCAAGAACTATACCAGACAGACCTTTCTATTAAAAAGGCTATTCAAGATATCCAAAACCGCCTAAGAAATTCCAATCCATAAATAAAACTTATTTTTTCCTTAAATATCGGAAAAGCTCAGAATCAGGAGTAATTATCAGAACATTTCCAGGAAGAGTACTCTTGTAAAGGTCTAAAGTTTTTAAGAATTGATAAAACTCAGGATCTGACGATAACGCAGTTTGAAGTATTCTACTCGCTTCTGCTTCTCCTCTTCCCTTCATTTCTTGAGCTCTTCTATAGGCCTCTGAAAGAATAATCACTTTTTTCTTTTCTGCCTCTGATTTTATTCTCTGAGCTTCTCTTTGTCCCTCTGCCCTATATAGTGCAGCCTGTCTTTGCCTTTCCGCAATCATAGAATCATAAATCTTTTTCAAATTCTCTGCAGGAACACTTACTCTTTTCATCCTAACAGTACTTATCTCAATACCAAGCTCTCTAGCCTTTTCTCTTGATGAGGTTGTAATCTCTTCAAAAACTTCTTCCCTCTTCTTAGAAACTATATCATCAAAATCATATTGTCCCACTACCCTTCTCATTTCACTATAAATAATATCATCAAGTCTTGCCTGAGCTCCTATCTCATTTCTTACGGTCTTAAGAAACAGTATTGGATCATTAATTCTAAAGAGTGCAAAAGAGTCAAGAATCATAGACTTCTTATCCTTAGTGACCACTATGGTGGGTTCTGAATCATACTCTAATATTCTTTTTTCAAAAAATATTACTTCCTCTACAAAAGGCTTTTTAAAATAAAGGCCAGGATCTTTCACAACTCTAACTGGCTTTCCAAATTCAAGAATTACAGCTTGTTTTGTAACATCAACTACGAAGACAGAAAAAAGGAGCACAAAAACAATTATAAAAATAACTATTCCTAAAGATATATACTTCATTTTTTATCCCCCTCAGAAAAAGTTGTGGTGTTTGTAAAAAGTTCTGATGGAAGATTATATATTTTCATAGAACCTTTAGGATCATCAATTATTATAATCTTTGTCTTTGGAAGTATCATTTCCATAGCTTCTAAATAAAGCTTTGTCTTTATAAGAGAGGGAGAACTTTTATACTTTTCCAGCAAAACTTTAAACCTCTGAGCATCACCTTTTGCCCTCTCTATTTGTTCATTCATATAAGCTTCTGCTTCAGCAATGATCTTAGCCGCTTGACCTTCTGCTTCTGGAACAATCTGGTTATAATACGCTTGAGCCTCAAGAATAAGTTTATCCTTTTCTGATTTTGCATTTATAACATCTTGGAAGGCTGGCTGAACAGCTTCTGGAGGAATCACATCCTGAAGCTGTACGTTTACTATTTTTATACCAAAATTGTTATTATTTAACAAATTCTGCAAAAGTGTTTTTACATTATTTTGAATCTCTTCCTTAGAAACTGTCAAGATCTCATCAAATTCATAACCACCTACAACCTGTCTCATAGAGGCTTGAGCAAGATCACGAAGAAGCCTATCCTCTCCTTTAACATTACTCAAATAAAATATAGGATTAGCTATCTGGTACTGAACCACAAAATCTAAATCCACAATTTTTCCATCCTTTGTTAGAAGAAGAGATTCTTCCTCCACATCTTGGTATCTTGGAGGTGGACCTAAAGTTATAGTACGAAAACCAATTTCAAGCCTCCTTATAGCTGAAACATCTACTTTAACAACCTGGTCTACAAAAGGAATCTTCCAATGAATCCCAGGATCGTAAGTACCCACAATCTTTCCAAATCTCTTTACTACCCCTATCTCCGCAGGTCCTACAAAATAAAAGCTTGAAAATAAAACAACTATTAGAAAGATCACAGCAATTATAGAAAGAATTGTCTTTACAGATAAATTATTTTTTGGAAATTGAAAATCAGGAAAATTCTGCATAAGATTCACCTCTTACTTTTTAATAAAATAAGACAAGATTCTTAAAATTAAAAGTACTATAGATACAAACTGAGACATTTTATATTCAAACTCCAAATCATTCTGTTCCTTTAAATCTTCCTCTCCCTTTTTCAAAAGAATTTCAATCTTTTTTTCAAGATCCTTAGGAAGTTCGCCTCTATTTTCCTCCTTAAATTTTTGTATTCTAGTCTTTTGATACTCCTTATATCTCTTCAATGAATCGAAAGGAAGCCACATTCCAAAACACTGATCACAATAATAAATAATCACATCCTTAGGTATAATAGGATCCTTTAATAGTCTCAGTAGATTTTTATCATTAGGACAATAAGAGGGCTGACAAGAGGAATTTACACCCTTTTCAATTGAGAATTTTTCAACCTCGTCAGGATTGAGAGAATAAAGTTCATATTTATCAAACCATATCCCACCGCAGTTTTCACACTGATCTACTTCTATATATCTCCCATAGTGGGCAAGAACTTTTTTAGGAATTAACAAATTGCCACAACAAGGACAAACCTTCATCTTCGTCAAAGGGGAGGGAGAGTTGTTCTCTCCCTCCCCATTTTCTTACCTTCCTTCCACAACTATTTCCTTTACTCTAACATTATTCTGAGCTTCAGACAAGACCCTTATAGTGATAACATTCTCTTTATTTGGATCAAAGAAATCTCCTATATTCCATTTTGCAATAACGTAATCTTTATCTTCAAAACTGATAGGCAGTGTAATATTTTTACCATTTACAAGAATTACAAGACTAGGATATATTTCAGACTTTTTCTTTTCATCTCTTTCAAAGAATAGGTTTATTTTTAGGATTACATCTTTGAAATTAAAAGGAGAAGGAACCTTAACTTCAAAAACTCCAGAAGATCTTATTACAAGAGCATATTCTTTACCTTCTTTATCCATAAAAACATTTTCAGCCCTTACTACTATTAAATTCCCATCATAACCACCTTTTGTAAAGTTAAGGTAATAAGTCTTTGTCACTACTATAGGCACAAGAGTAAACATATAACTTGCTTTATCCCTTGGTTTCACCACAATTTCAGTAGTAAGATCGTTATAGCCTTCCAAAGAGAGAGTCAATGTATACCTTCCTTCCCTTAAATACAAAGTAATTGGCGTTGTACCTTGATATTTACCATCAATATAAACCCTTGCACCTCTTGGTTGAGAATCTATATTAATCTCAGAAGATATAGGCTTGAGAGTAACATTTAGTTGTTTTACATCACCAGATTCAAGGTAAACTGTTTCATAATAATCTTCATAACCCGAAAGAGTAACCCTTACATTGTAAGACCCTGCGGAAAGATCACTTACGGACAATGGAGTTTTTCCTTTATATACTCCATTTATGTAAACATCTGCACCTGAAGGTGTTGAGAAAACATTTAAAGTAGCTAAAAGAGGTACCAACGTGAAATTGTAAGTTGAAATTTGTCCTGAATAAACATCAACAAAACCCACATAATCTTTATAACCCTTTAGTCTTAATTGAATTTGATATCTTCCTGGATTAATATTATTAATTACAAGAGGAGTCTTTCCTCTATAGACTCCATTCAAATAAACTTCAGCACCTTGTGGAATTGAGTTTATACTTAAAGAACCATAAAGAGGTATTAAAGAGTAAGAAAGGTATGTAGTTTTATTGGGCTCTACCCTTATTGTTTCTACCCTCTCTTGATAACCTGGATATACAATCCTTAATTGATAAGTTTTTGCAGGAATGTTATACAAAATCAAAGGAGTCAATCCCTTATAACTTCCATCAAGATATACAGAAGCTCCTCTTGGATCTGTCTCTATCCTCAAATTTCCGTAGGCAGGTTGTAGAGTAAAATTATACTCTCTATCTCTTCCTTCTTGCACTACTATATTGGTAGAATAATCTAAGTATCCTTCCTTCTTTAAGGTAATCCTATAATTTCCAGGAAGAAGCATTAAAGTAATTGGAGTGGTACCCTGATAATCATTATCTAAATAAACACTTGCACCAGGGGGATTGGAAGAAATTTTAATACTCGATCTGACTTGAGCCTCCTGTACATAGAAAAAGGTCACACTCTGTGCCCATGTTTTACCTTCTTCTCTCTTCAAAGTTTTTTGTATATTATCAAGAGCTACTTCTACTTTTTTCTCTATGACACTTCCAGGAGCCAAGTTTTCAAATCTTTTGCCAGGAAATATCTCAATTGGCTTCTTAGTTATTATTCCCACTATGTACTCTTTGCCAAAAGGCGGAGTTACCTTAAATTTGTAGGTGGGCTTATCAGGAAAAGTATAAACTTTATCCTTTTTAATAAAGTTATCTTTAGAATAAGAATTAGGGAATATCAATTTAAATTGACCATCAGGAGTAATATCAAATATATATAAGTAAACATCATCATTTGCTCTTGCATAAATTATCAAGTCTTCTCCAACCTTATACACACTTCCTTGGGGTTTATTTAACCAAAGATCCAATTTTAAAATAGGCTCAGGATTAGGAACTATAATAATTTTCTCCCAATCTTTCTCAGGTTGAATCTGTATCTTCTCCTGAGCAAAATTAACACTCAACATCATTAAAATAAAAATGAGAAGAATTAAAGAAAAAAGTCTCTTCATATTCCCTATCCCTCCCTTAATGTATTTCTGCTAACAGATTATACCAGTAAAAATAAGAGGAAAAAGTGATCTAAGTCACAAAAATTAAAAAACTAAAAATTATTTATCCCTGCCTGTTTTTTCTTCTTTTTTTCCTCATACATTAGCTTATCTGCTATCTCTAAAAGCTCTTCTATACTATAATTAGAGTCAGGAGTATGGAAAACTGTGCCAATACTCAAAGACAACTTAAAATTCCTATCCTTTCTCTCATTTGAAGCTTCTACCTTAGCTCTTAATCTATTTAAAACTTCATTTTTATCCTCTTCTTTTTCGACAACTCCAAGAACTACAAATTCGTCACCTCCGATCCTTGCAATCAAATCATTTTCTCTAAAAGTCTTTTTCAATATATCTGCAGTTTCTTTTAGAGCCAGATCTCCCACATTATGTCCTAAATTATCATTTATCCATTTCATATTATCAAGGTCAATAAAAATAAGAATTAAATTCTTTCTCAATCTCTTAGCAAGACTCATGGTATGTTCAGCAAGGGTAATAAAGCCCCTTCTATTATAAAGTCCAGTAAGAGAATCAGTGTTAGAGATTTTCTTAAGTTCTTCCTCCAATTGCTTTCTATAGGTAATATCTAATATGGTTCCAAGAATAGCAGGCTTTCCCTTGTACAATGTGTTTACTGCACAAAGCTCAAAATATACTTCCTTACCATCTATCTTTCTTATGCCCTTAAACTCATCAATGATATAGTCTAATTTTCTCTCCTTAAGAACACGAATCCTATGCAAGAATTTTCCTTTATCCTCTTCTGAGATAATCTTTAAGAAATCCATAATACTATCTAATTGAAAAGGATAACCAAGAATCTCTACAAGCTGAGGATTTACATACACCATCTTATCCTCTTGAGAAATGAAAACTCCTATAAGGGATTGCTCAGCCAGCAGTCTATAGCGATCTTCTAATTCTTTGTAATTTTCCCACAAAATATTCTCAAAAATTATCCCAGATAGATAGCTTGAAAAACCCTCAAGATAGGAGATAAGTTTATCATCAAGAGGATCTCTTTCCTTAAACTCTAAGAGAAGTACTCCAAATAAAGAATTACTCTTTTTTAAAGGAATAGCAATGGCGGAAAGAGTTTTAAGAGTAACACTTCTTACATTGGTTTTTCGCATGTCTGGGTAATACAAAATCTTCTCTTTGTTTATAACGTGATAAAAAGGATACCTATCGTCTTCTTTCCTTAACTCCACCTCTATAGGTTCAGAACAATGTCTAATATTCAGATTACCATTGTCAATAAGAGCGACACAGCCAAATTTTGCCTTAAAAGTCTTCAAAATAGACTTGAATATCTCCTTTTCTAACTCCTTAGTATCCTTCTTATTGAAACTCTTTATTAGACTAAAAATATTTTGGAAAATAATATCTTCTGTCTTATTAAGAATTTCCGTTACTGTTCCTATAACCCTGCCTTCTGAACTTACAGGTGTAATTTTTATCTCCTCAAAATCCTCATCAAGAACAATCTTCTCACCTTTTAAAGCTTTTGAGTAGTAAATAGCCTTCTCATTTAATTGGGGTAGAATCTCAAATAACAACCTATTGGTAACCTTTTGATTTCTAAGATTAAAGAAACTCTCAAAGCTTTTATTATAAAAAATCAACCTAAGTTTATCGTCCGTAAAAAATACAGGATAATCTAATTCGTTAGAAATCCAAGATAAAAATAAATCCTTCGACTTTACCCACTGAAAGAAATCCATTCCTTCCTTTCCCCCTGATATCTATACTAAAACATTAAGTTTAATTTACCATAAATATAAAACAAATTTCAAGCACTTTTTAATCTATTTTTAATATGTTTCCATGATAAAATTTACTTATAATGAATTGAAGCTTCTAAAAAGAAAGGAGGATTCTGATGAAAAAAATTCTATATGTAGTTCTTGATGGTTTAGGTGGAACTCCTGACCCTAAACTCAATGGAAAAACAGAATTAGAAGTAGCCAACACTCCTAATATGGATCGTTTAGCTAAAAAGGCAAAACTTGGTCTTATGTATCCTATAGGTCCCAATATTGCTCCAGAATCTGACGCAGCAGTACTAAGTATTCTTGGCTACGATGTAGATAAATACTACACTGGTAGAGGCCCCTTAGAAGCTCATGGAGCAGATATTGAAGTAAGGGATGGAGATCTTGCATGGAGAGCAAACTTTGCAACTGTAGATGAGGAAACCTTAAAAATCCTTGATCGTAGAGCAGGAAGAAACTTATCTACTGAAGAAGCAAAGGCCTTAGCAGAAGAAGTTAATCAAAAAGTAAAACTTGATGATGCAGAATTTATATTCAAGGCCACTGTAGGACACAGAGGAGTCCTGGTCATTAGAAGCAAAAAAGGTAAACTTTCTGCCAATGTGGAAAATATAGATCCTGGATATAAGAGACATGGACCTTATAGTATAGCCATACCAAATCCACCCTCAGAGGTACAAAAATGCGTACCTCTTGATGATTCTGAAGAAGCAAAAGAGGCTGCAAGACTTACTAATGAATTTGTAATGAAAGCCTTTGAAGTGCTTAAAAATTCTGAAATTAATAAGAAAAGAAAGGCAGAAGGTAAAAAACCTGCAAATATTATCCTATTAAGAGATGCTGGTGATTCTCTACCCAAAGTTCCAACTTTACAAGAACTATATGGTCTTAACTTTGGAAGCATTGTAGAAATGCCTGTAGAAAGAGGTATAGCTCTTCTTACTGGAATGAAGGAAGTACCTATTGAAGACTCAACCGATTATAAACTTTGGGCAGAAAAAGTCCTATATGCTTTAGAACATTATGATGGAGTATATGCCCACTTAAAAGGGCCTGATGTGCCTGGACATGATGGCAATTATGAGAAAAAAATTAAAAGTATAGAAGATATTGACTCAATCTTCTTTGAAACTCTCCTTCCAAAACTTGACTTTTCAAAAGTAGTAATGGCTGTTACTGCAGATCATGCTACTCCTTGTATGCTTAAATCTCACTCTGAGGATCCTGTTCCATTAATGATAATAACCGATGGAATCACTCCTGATGGTCTGGATTACTTTGGGGAGAGTGCATGCAGTAAAGGTAGTATAGGAAAAATCAAAGGAACAGAGCTTATGCCTCTCCTTGTAAAGATAGCAAAAGGCTAAATAAAAGTAAATAGAATAAAAAAGAGGGTTGGTTTTTGTACTCTATACCAACCCTCTTATTCTTCCTTGACAAAAGAGAGTTTAAAGTGTTATCATAAACAAAAATTCGACTAAAAGAGTAGGAATTTAAAAAATAAATTGAGGTGATATATATGAAAGAAAAGATTATTTATTTTGACCATGCAGCAACAACTCCTATAAAAAAAGAAGTTCTTGAAGAGATGATTCCATATTTAACGGAACAATATGGTAATCCTTCAACAATTTATAAACTGGGAAGAGAGGCAAAAAAAGCTATAGAACTCGCAAGAGAAAGAGTGGCAAAAGCTTTAAATGCGGACATTGAAGAGATTTACTTTACCTCTGGAGGCACAGAATCAGACAATTGGGCGCTAAAGGGAACTGCTCTTGCCAATAGAGATAAAGGCAGGCACATCATAACAACTACTATTGAGCACCATGCAGTTTTAAATCCTCTTAAGTATCTTGAGAAGATAGGATTTGAAGTAACTTATGTACCTGTAGAACCAAATGGCATTGTTGACCCTAACAAGATAAAGGAAGCTATAAGAGAAGATACTATTTTAATTTCTGTTATGCTTGCAAATAACGAAATCGGGACAATTCAACCTATAAAGGAGATAGCTAAAATAGCAAAAGAAAGAGAAATAATTATCCATACAGATGCTGTTCAAGCAGTCGGACAAATTCCTATTAATGTAAAAGATTTAGGTATCGATCTTCTATCCCTTTCTGCGCACAAGTTCTACGGCCCCAAGGGCGTAGGTGCACTTTATATTAGAAAGGGTACAAGAATTCATCCCTTCTTACAAGGAGGAGCTCAAGAGAGAAACAAGAGAGCTGGAACAGAGAATGTAGCAGGAATTGTTGGCCTTGGCAAAGCCATAGAAATTGCAAATAAAAATCTTAATGAGTATGCTTCAAAACTTCAAAAATTGAGAGACAAACTTATAGATGGAGTCTTAAGTAAAATTGATTATGTTCGACTCAATGGAGATAGATATCAAAGATTACCTAACAATGCTAATTTTTCATTTGAATTTGTTGAGGGAGAAAGTTTACTTTTACTACTTGATACAAAAGGGATTGCAGCCTCAAGCGGATCCGCATGTACATCAGGATCGTTAGAGCCTTCTCACGTTCTATTAGCCATTGGGCTTGAGCCTGAGGTGGCTCATGGATCCTTAAGAATCACCTTAGGGGAGGATAATACTGAAGAAGATATAGACTATCTATTAGAAGTTTTACCTGAAATTGTCTCAAAATTGAGGGAAATGAGTCCACTTTATGAAAGCGTAAAAAAGGAGGGTAATAAAGATGTATAGTGAAAAAGTATTAGAGCATTTTATGAATCCACGAAATGTTGGTGAGATTGAAAATGCAGATGGGGTAGCCCAGGTTGGTAACCCTAAGTGTGGAGATGTAATGAAGATGTATCTTAAAATAGAAAATGGAGTAATAGTTGATGTAAAATTTAAAACATTAGGGTGTGGCGCAGCCATTGCTACAAGTTCGATAGCAACAGAAATGATAAAGGGTAAAACCATAGAAGAGGCTTTAAAAATTACAAATAAAGCTGTTACAGAGGCTTTAGATGGCCTTCCCCCTAATAAGCTACATTGTTCAGTATTAGCTGAAGAAGCAATTAAAGCAGCTATTGAAGATTACCTTAACAAACAAAAAAATAAATAAGGATGTCTTGCTAATAGTTTGCTTTTCTCATAAAGGTTCCCTTCATTTTTGAGATTTTTCTGCCAGGCTAAAGATGGTTATACCTAAAATTAAACTCAAAAAAGTAGTAAAAATACTATAATCAAAAGTCCTCCCGAAGAAATTTCACTTGAAAAGAGAGATTTTAAGCCCATTGATCTTCTTCCACCCTCTATAAGGTAGAGAAAAGATAAAAGCAAGAAATTTTAAAAAATCAGGAAAAAGATAAGGATAAAAAGATACACCTGAAATAAGTTGAAGGGCAGAAACTGTCCCCTCAATCAAGTAGTTAGCTCCTTCTCCCATAAATAGAAAAAAATGCCAAGAAGAGTCCAAAACCAATTCCAGCAAGAAGAAATAAAAAGATATACAGAAGAAAATAATACTAAAAATCTCTGAAAATCCTACTTCGAAGGATCTAGCCATTATCTTAAACAAAAAAATTCCCTAGAGCAACATATATAGGAATTAACATCTCATAAAAATTCCTATCATCAAAGATTCTCCAAACTATTCCAGAACTTGTGC
This sequence comes from Dictyoglomus thermophilum H-6-12, assembly GCF_000020965.1. Classification (NCBI taxonomy): domain Bacteria; kingdom Pseudomonadati; phylum Dictyoglomota; class Dictyoglomia; order Dictyoglomales; family Dictyoglomaceae; genus Dictyoglomus; species Dictyoglomus thermophilum. The sequence continues at coordinate 1,673,820 of NC_011297.1, forward strand.
CCCTCAAAATATAAAAGAGAAGATTCCCAGCAAGTATAAAATAAAAATAACCTATAGCCTCGTTATCCTTTACGAAATAAACTACTAAAAACAAAATTCCCAATATAAAAAGAGGCCTAACAAAACTATAAAGCAAAAACCAGTACCACTCAGTCTAATTAGTCCATATCTTCCATCCCAAAACCCCAAGAGCTCAAAACCTTCTTACTACTGCCATCTTATAATTAATCTTCCCTATTTCCTTGCTATAGTCTCTAACCTCTTAACAAGATAGAAGGAAGCAATTATATAAACTACAGATAATAAAATAAGTATACTTACCTCTAACTATAAGGTTAAAAAAGCAAAAAGCTTATTCTCTAAAATCAAAGTTTGTCTCAAAGCATCAAGCCCCAAAGTAGTGAGAAGTAAAGAAGACAAAAAGGGCTACAATAAATGGAAAAACCCTTACGGGAAAAAACCAGAGAAAAGATAGATAGGTTCTTGAAGAAGACTTGCAAGATGCCAAGCCTCTCTCTGAAAGTAGAAAAACACTTGAGAGCATCATGCCAAGACCATAAAGGGCTACCAATGTTATTAAGAAGACAAAGAGAGATCCAAATATTATTGAAATTTATTGGTATTTTAAAACTAATACACCAATAATAATAGAGACAGCCCTCACTGATGTAGCCACCATACCTCCAAGAGCCATACCTACAAGAATACTGCTTATAGAACAAGGTGCGATGAAAAATATGGGGAAGATTTCCTGTCATCCTCTCCCAACAAAGTTGAGAGGCCATAGCCCACAAAATATTAAGCCAATAGGCAATCATTGCTCCACCAAGAATAACAAAACCATACGCAAACTCAGGTACATTAAGGGATTTATAAATAAATATGAAAGTACTCACTCCAAGGAGAGGAAGAATAACACCAAAAGGAATCCAAAAAAGATCCCTCTTAATACCTATTATTCTGACTTGAGCTCTTGCAAGCATTGCCCTCCAATTTAAGATTAAATTAATCCTCATCCTCTATTCCCCTCCCCTACGATCTTTGTAAAAGCATCTTCTAAAGAGGGCTCTTTCCTTCTCAAAAATAGAATCTTTTTTCCCCTTTCAGTGATATAATTGAGAACTTTACTTATTAAATTTTCCTCTATTAAAGAGAACTTCAAATAAACTTTTCCATCTAAAACCCTTTTTTCTAAGAGTTTAACACCATCTATATTATGAAAATCTAATTCAGAAGTATAGGAAACTTCAATCTCATAAACTATTTCATCCTGAACCTTAGACTTTAATACCATGGGAGTATCCAGGGCAAGAATTCTCCCTTTATCAATAATTGCAATATATTTGCAAAGTTCTTCTGCCTATGAAAGATAATGAGTAGTAAGTATTACGGTTCGATTACCATCCTTTATCCATTCTTTCATATAATTTCTTATAAGTCTTGCAGATCCTACATCTAGACCTACTATGGGCTCCTCGAGGAAAAGTACTTTGGGATCATTTATTAATCCTCCTATTAGTTGTAATCTTTGCTTCTCACCTGTAGAAAGAGTATTAAGAAGACTTTCGGCCCTGCCAGAAAGACTAAACTCCTTTATATAAAACTCAATCTTTTTTCTTGCCTCTTTAAGACTAATGCCATAAAGCTGAGAGAAAAAGAAGAGATTTTCACGAGCAGTAAAGTATTCCATAGCCTGGATTTTCCCCTAAAACAAGTTTATTTTAGGTCTTATCTTATTAAATTCCTTCTCTACATCAAGCCAAGAACAAAAGCTTTACCTCTAGTAGACAGTAAAAGGATGGTTAGAATTCTTATTAGGGTAGTTTTACCTGCTCCATTTTTCCCCAAATACCAAATATTTGCCCTTTTGTGATTTGTAAATTAACATCTTTCAAGGCTTCCACAAGTTTTTTCCTTTTTTGTCGAAAATTTTCTTAGATATTATACCCCATAAATTTGTAATTTAGAGCTTAAAAAGTTATAATAGTAATAAATTAAAGTGAAAGGGGTGATTTAACATGGCCTCAAAAGAACTTTTGGATCTATTAAATGATGCTATTGCGAGAGAGATGCAGGTTTCCATTCAATATATGTGGCAACATGTTCAATGGAAAGGAACTGAACACTTTGCAGTAAAAGATGAGCTTAAGCAAATTGCAATTCAGGAAATGAAACATGCAGAAATCATTGCTGAAAGACTATTCTATCTTGGTGGTATTCCTACCACAAAACCATCCCCTATATTCGTAGGAGAAAACCTAAAAGAGATGTTAGAACAAGATGTAAAAGACGAACAAAATGCAATTGAGCTTTATAAGAAGATTATACAAAAAGCAAGAGAAGAAGGAGATATTACTACCGCAAAGATCTTTGAAGACATATTAAAGGATGAGGAAGAACATCACGATACCTTTACAAGTTTGTTAGAAAAGTAAATCTCAATTAGAGGGAAAGCCCTATCTTAGGCTTTCCCTCTTTTAAAATCTTATCTTTTACCCTTTCATGGGCGAGAATTTCTTCATAATCCTTTAAAGGAGCTAAGCTAATTTCTTTTTTATACTTTCTTTCAAGGGCCTTATTAATAATGTAGTCTGCAAGATGAGGATTTTTAGAAAGAAGAGGTCCATGTAAATAGGTACCAATAACATTTTTATAAATTAAACCCTCTTTATTATCCTTACCATTATTTCCAAATCCTCTTATAACCTTTCCCAGAGGGGTATAGTCATGGTAAGTTCTTCCTCCATGATTTTCAAATCCCACAATAGTTTTCAATCCAATAGGTAAGTTAGTCTCTACCAAGATATTACCTATCAATCTTCCCTTTTCTGCCTTTGTATAAAAGTCTAATATAGACAGTCCCTCAATCTTATTACCATAAGCATCAATATAGTATTTACCTAAAAGCTGATATCCTCCACAAACAGCAAGCACAAAAACTCCAGCCTCAACTAGCTCTTTTAAAAGATTCTTGAACTTAGAAAGATGAGAATAAAGCAGTTCTTGTTCCCTATCAGATCCACCCCCAAGGAATATTATATCTGCATCCTCTAAACTTCTCTCCTCTTCTCTTGTAAAGTTTACAACTTCTACCCTTATACCTCTCCATCTTGATCTTCTCTCAAGAACAATGATATTTCCCCTATCCCCATATAAATTCAGAAGGTCAGGATACATATGATATATCTTAAGCTCCATTTTTAACCTTCCTCATTAAAATTTTTCTACTTCTAAAAAGGGCAGTATAAGTAGGAAGAATATAGGTTTTATAAGGAAAAGAAATAGAATAATCAATGGCTTTCTTTAAATCTCTTTCAAGATGGACTTTTTCTAATGGTACTTCTGCATATTTCAATCTTACAAGAAGATCCTCTCCTCTTGTTCCAGAAACTACAATCTTTTGTATTTCACCCAAATCTTTTATCTTCTCAAAATCCACATCCCAAATCCATGACACATCCCTTCCATCAGCTATATTATCATTTAATATGAGAAGAAGAACCTTATTTTCTTTATCATCTTTAATAGTGTCCAAAACCTGATTATATCCAGCAGGATTCTTAACAAGCACTAATATTCTTTCAAATCCTTTATAAATGAATTTCTCAAGCCTACCTAATCTAAATTCAAATTCTGAAATAAATTTAGAAATCTCTAAAGGATCAAAATTAAGAACTCTCAGAAGAGAATAGGCAGAAAGGACATTATAAAGATTGTATACTCCAGGATATTTAAAGGTAAGATTATATTTTTCACCTTTCTCAAAGATCTCTGTATTCCATTCCTTGTTAAAGATTGCGGAGGAAATATAAAAATCATAATCAGGATTTTTAAAACCACATTTACAACTATATTTTCCTAACTGGGAATAATTAAAAAAATCATAGTTTAACTTTCTACCACAAATAGGGCAATATATACTCTCTTTTATTTCTTCTACTCCTTCTCTTATTTTTGTGCCAATTCCAAAGAAGAATTTTTTATTAGGGAGTTTTGAAAATCTTGCCACAAAAGGATCATCAGCATTTAAAACAAGTATAGTATTTTCTTTTAAGCAATTTAGTATCTTATTTACAGTAATATCAATCTCTCCATAACGATCAAGCTGATCTCTAAAAAAATTGGTAATTACCACATAATGAGGAGACAAATCTTCATAAACATAGGGAAAAATTCCTTCGTCCACCTCAAAAGTTGCAAAATCAAAAATTCCAGAATTCTTAACATAGGAAGTTGCAATTCCGCTTTTTAAATTTGCTCCTTCCAAATTTCCTATTACCCTATATCCTTTTCTTTTGATCACATAATTTATTAGATTGTTAGTGGTAGTTTTACCGTTTGTGCCTGTAACTAAAATTCTCGTTTTTATTTTTGAAGAAATTTCCTTCAAAAAGTCAGGGTATATATTTAAGGCAACTTTACCAGGGAAGGTTGTAGCATCAAGATTTAGAATTTTCATCAAATAATATACTAATTTCCCTGCGTATAAAGCAGTATAAAACCTAAACCTTCTTAAGTTCATTTCTCAAACTTCTAAGTATCGCCTGATAATCCTTTTCTCCAGTTTCAACTTTATCCATTAGCTCTTCAAGTTCTCTAGTAAAATCCTCTCTCACAAAACGAAATCTTTCTTGATCAGAATTAAGATATTGATAAACCTTTTCTCCTAAAGGAGTAGGTATAAGATATCCATTCTTCTCTATAACATATCCTCTCTCAAGGAGTCTACTCACAATAGTAGCATAAGTAGATGGTCTTCCAAGACCACGTTTCTTCATCTCTTCCACAAGAGAACCTTGAGTAAACAAAGGTACTTTAGGAATACTGTAAAAGAATTTATTATTAATCACATCTATTTCCCCATCAGGAAGCCTTGTAAGTTTTACAGGAAAGATCTTATCGAAACCATCTTGAAGAATCTCTTCGTATAATTCCAATCTTTGTTCCTTATCAAGAGCTTTAACAACCACTTCATAACCTTTCAAAACTACATTTCTCATTTGAGAGGCAATAAATCTCTTAAAGATAAGGTCATAAATCTTCAAATGATCAGGAGTAAAACCTTCCAACTCTCCTGAATATATCATAGCCTTTATGTCTTCCACATCTAAGACCCTTGTAGGTCTAATACACTCGTGAGCTCCACCTTCACCCCATGTTCTTCCTCTGAAATACTCCTCTCCAAATTGTTCACTTATATACTCCCTTGCTAAATTTATTCCTGTATCTGAGACCCTTGTAGAATCAGTACGATGATAGGTAATAAATCCTCTCTCAAAAAGTTCCTGTAAAACTTCCATTGTCCTTGAGACCGAAAGTTTAAATCTATCAGAAGCATCCTTCAATATAGCATCGGTAGTGTAAGGAGGAAGAGGACCTTTCTCTTCAATCTTCTCAGCATCCTTAATTATTTGAATATATTTAAGATTGTTATAAAAATCTTGCGCCTCGTCCTTATTCTCAAAATCAAATCTCAAATCGAGACCATCTTTTCTTATTACTACAATATATATCCTTTTCTTATTCTCTTTTGCTCTTTCAATAACCCATCCTAAAACAGGGGTTTGAACTCTTCCAGCAGAAAGATAATTTTTAGAGAATATTCTTTGAATAAGCTGTGATAATTCAAAACCTACCCACCTATCAGATATCCTTCTTACTACCTGAGCTTTAACAAGATTTTCGTCCACATCTCTTGATTCCTTCAAAGAGTTAAGTATTGCCTTTTTTGTAACCTCATGAAACTCCATTCTCCTTATCTCTTTAGTAAATGGAGCACATAAATTTTTAAGATCCCAAGAGATCTTCTCTCCTTCAGTATCAGGATCAGTTGCCACAAGTATCATATCAAATTCCTTACTAGCATCCCTTATACCCGATATGATCCTTTCTTTCTCTTCTATAGGTTCATACACGGGTACAAATTTTCCATTTTCAATAACACCAAAATAACCTATCTCTTTATTCAAATCCAAGATATGTCCAAAGGATGCAGTTATAACTAAATATTTATCCTCTGTAATTACCTCAAAAAGTTCTTGACCATTTACATTCCTTGAAATAGGTCTTCCAAAGAAATTTGCAATAGTCCAAGCCTTATGAGGAGACTCTACAATAACAAGAACAGGTTTAAGGAAATCATCTCTTCTTCCTTCTTTTCTCCTTATTCTCTCCCTATCCTCATCAATCTGTCTAAAGATATCATCAATATCTACAGTACTTGCCTCTTTGAAAACAATATCAGTACTAAACCACCATCTACTTTTTCTTACCAAGTTATTAAAGACCTTTCTATCATCCACAAGAATATAGCTCAAACCCTTTGAGATTCCACCCACGTAAAGTCTTGATGTCCTACCCGACGCCTGTAGATATCCTGTGATATCAGAGACTACAAGAATCCACTTTCCATTCTCCTCTCTAATAGCAATATCATCGGCACTTTTAATCTTCTCATAGATCTCTGGCGAGAGAATGAAAGCTTTTATAGTGTTTCTTAATTCGTCTACTTTGTCCTTGGGAGGATTCAACACGGCAGAGTATTTTTTTAGATTTTTCATCCACCTATCAACGTTAGCTATATGTTTTTCCAAATTCTTATCCCTTGCAATAAGAGGCCTTATAGAGGCAAGAGCTACAAGAAGATGCCTTACATTTCCCTCAATATCAAGATTTACAACAATCTTAGGAACACCATAAAAAATGGCATATCTAATAACCTCTGGTAAATCTAATCCCCGTGCAAGAGGATTTCTATAAGAAGATATACCTATAAGAACGGAGATTTCACCCTTTTGATATTTTTCAAGGACCTCAGGGGTTAAATTATCATAACTTTCCGCAGTGATTCCCTCACTTATAAGTAAATTTTTAATATCATCTACATACTCTTTTCCAAAATCCGATGATAGAAAAACAAGCCCTCCCTTTCCAAACCTTTTAACTCTCTCCACAAGAGTTTTGTTAAGATCATTGGTTTCCTCATAAACATCTTCCACATTTCTCAAATAAAATATAGGTCTGCCTACATCAAAAGAAAGAAGTTCTTTAAATAATCTTATCCTTTCTGATTTAGGATTACTGGTGGCAGAAGAGACCACCATAACTCCTCTTGCCTTTTTAGCTATTTCCCTTACCTTCTCCTGTACTTCTTTAATATTTTCTTGATCTCCACCATTCCTCCTCATTCGTATATAGCTCATAGTAAAGTTTATATCTTCCTCGCTAAAACCTAAAAGATAAAGCGCCTTGTCAATATTCTTAGCAGTCTTCAAAAATGAATCCACATCATCTACAAAAATAAAAGCAAAATCTCTCGGAATAGCATCCACATTCTTATAAAGGAACATGGAGGAGGTGATCAATATCTTAAAATCCCCCTCTTGTAATCTTTCCCTCTTCTCTTCTTTTTCCTTCTTATTCTCATCAAGACCAAATACCAGAAGATCCTTCTCTCTTATCTTACCTTTTAATTTTTCATAACTTTGAAGAATAAGAAGTCTTGTAGGAAGTATAATATAAGACTTCTTACCTTTTTCAGCAAAATATAAAGATGTGGCAAGTCCCCACGATGTTTTACCTATACCAGTAGGAGCCAAAAGAGCAAAGGATCTTCCAAGGAGAAGCTTTTTAGCCCAAAATTTTTGAAGTTCCCAAGGTTCAAATCCAACAAAATTTCGAAAGATTTTTTCCCACTCACTATATCTTTTCCTTAGAGTGCATAAATCATAATCTTGTTCTTTAATATGATTACATAAGGCTTCTTGCGGAACCTTCTCAGGAAGACATTTCTCACAGAGAAGTCCCGCAAGAAGCCTTTCTGCAGTTATATCTCCACCACAGTTAGGACAAAGGCCCTTAAATATCGCTTCTATCAAGCTATCCCTCCACCGTCAAGCCTATATTGTAAGCACCAAGGAGTGGCGACAAACTTGCAATTATAACTTGACCAGACAAATTAGAGATAAATTTCTCCAGTAAGTGTGGATCCAATACATTTATAGGATCATCAAAGAGGAATACAGGCTCATATAATTTTGTCTCCTCAATAAGTTTTCTAAAGGCAAGTACTAAAGAAAGATATAATAATCTCTTTTGTCCCTCAGAAGCAAAATACTTAGCAGGATTGCCTTTATAGTAGAATATATAGTCATCATGTACATGAGGACCAACGGTAGTTGATCCTCTTGCTATGTCCTCCTCAATATAATCTGCTATATTTTTACCTTTAAATTCAGAGACATATTCTACTTTGAACATAGGATCAAGATACTTTGATAATTCTTTTATCATAGCTTCCCTCTTCTCCACTATTTTTTCTGCCAATGGTTGCATTTCTTTTGCTAAGTATATCACATAATCCCTATCTATGTTTTCAGATTTTAAAATTTCATTTCTCTCGTCAAGAAGCTTCTCATAATTTCTCAATATCTCATAATACTCAAGATCTAAGAGAGAGAAAATATCATCAAAGAAATCTCTTCTCTGAGTTGCATAACCGTCTATCATTGCATAGTCCTTAAAACTAAAAGGTATTGCTATGAATATCTCTTGAATATCTCTAAATCTTTTTACTTTAAAACCATTAAGATATGCAGTTTTTTCCTTCTTTAATTCATCATAATAATAGTTAATAGTAATTTCATGGTGCTCCTTTCCAGTTAAAACTTTACCCGTTATTTCAAAAAACTTTTCACCAATTTTAATAAGTTGATAATCTCTGGCACTTCTGAAAGATCTTGGGTTTGATAAGTAGGCAATTGCCTCTAAGATAGAGGTTTTACCAGATCCATTAGGCCCATAGATTACATTAATACCATCTTTAAAGCTTGTACTAAAATCGGAGAAATTCCTAAAATTTTTCAAAGAAATACTCTCAATTAACATTCTCTTCTTGTCCATTCTTTCACCCCCTCTCAGTAGAAAATCTTAAGATATATTAATTTTTTCTATATATATTTTAGAAAAATAAATAAAAAAGTCAATATCAAAACTTGACCTATAAGCTATAGTAATGTGGTCAACCTTGACATTTTAAATATAAATTATAAACTTATATATGGTTTAGCACTCTCACTATTAGACTGCTAAAACACAATTAAAGAGGTGAAATAAAAGATGGAAGAAAAAGATCTAATAGAAGAAAATGAACAAGAAAAAGAAAAGCCCGAAGAGTATGTACCCAATGAATGGGAGATAAAATATGCAAGACTCCAGGCAGAATTTGAAAATTTTCGTCAAAGACTAAGAAAAGAAAAGGAAGAATGGCAAGAGATTGCTAACGCAAAACTCTTAAAGGAAATTGTGGAGATAATGGATAACTTTAAACTTGCTTTAGAGTCTATAAAACATACACGAAAAAAAGATGCCATAATAGAAGGTGTAGAGATGATATATAAACAATTTGAAAACCTTCTTGAAAAAGAGGGTGTAATAAAAATTGAAACAGTAGGAAAAATTTTTGATCCTAATATACATGAGGCTGTAGGAGTAGAAGAAGTCTCTAATGGAGAAGATAATATTATCCTCAAGGAAATTTCTCCTGGATATCTATTTAAAAATAAATTATTAAGACCTGCAAGGGTTATAGTCTCAAAAAAGATACAAAACAAGGAGGTAGATAACCATGGCGAAAATAGTAGGAATTGATTTAGGAACTACAAACTCTTTAATAGCTTATCTTGAGGGTGGAAGACCTACCATAATACCAAACGCCGAGGGAAGCAGATTAACACCATCGGTAGTTGCCTTTACAAAAGATGGGCAACTCCTTGTAGGAGAACCTGCCAAAAGACAGGCAATAGTTAATGCAGAAAGAACTATTAAATCCATAAAAAGACACATGGGAACAAACTACAAGGTAAAAATTGATGATAAAGAGTACACACCTCAAGAAATATCTGCAATGATTCTGAGAAAACTCAAAAAGGATGCAGAGGCATACTTAGGGGAACCTATAGAGAAGGCAGTAATAACTGTACCAGCATACTTCTCCGATGCCCAGAGACAAGCCACAAAAGATGCAGGAGCTATTGCAGGGCTTGAAGTAGTAAGAATAATAAATGAGCCTACTGCAGCTGCCCTTGCTTATGGTCTTGATAAAGAAGGACATCAAAAGATCCTTGTCTTTGACTTAGGAGGAGGAACCTTTGATGTCTCTATCCTTGAAATTGGAGAGGGCGTATTTGAAGTAATAGCTACTGCAGGTAACAACAGACTTGGTGGCGATGACTTTGATGAAAGAATTGTCAATTGGCTCGTAGAGATGTTCATGGAAGAGCATGGAATCAATCTCAAAGAAGATAGAACTGCTCTACAAAGACTCTTTGAAGCAGCTGAAAAGGCAAAGATAGAACTCTCATCTAAACTCCAAACAGAAATAAATCTCCCCTTTATTGCAATGAAAGGAAACACTCCTTTACATATCTCTGTAACTTTAACCAGAGCAAAATTTGAAGAGTTAACCTATGATTTGGTAGAAAAGACTAAAGAGCCTACCGAAAGGGCATTAAAGGATGCAGGTCTTTCTCCATCTCAAATTGACAAGATAATTCTTGTAGGTGGAGCTACAAGAATGCCATGTATACAAGAATGGATTAAGAAACATTTTGGGAAAGAACCACAAAGAAATGTCAATCCCGATGAGGCAGTAGCTCTTGGTGCAGCTATTCAAGCAGGAGTAATCGGAGGAGAGATTAGAGATATAGTATTGGTAGACGTAACTCCTCTTTCCCTTGGAATTGAAACCCTTGGTGGCGTATTCACAAAGATTATTGAGAGAAATACCCCTATTCCTGTATCTAAGAGCCAGATATTCACTACTGCAGCAGACTACCAGACCAGCGTAGAGATTCATGTATTACAAGGAGAAAGAGCTCTTGCCAAGGATAATATCAGCCTTGGAAGATTTATCTTAGATGGAATTCCACCAGCTCCTCGTGGTGTTCCTCAAATAGAGGTAACCTTTGATATAGATGTAAATGGAATTGTACATGTTTCAGCAAGAGATAAGGCTACTGGCAGAGAGCAAAGAATAACTATATCCAATGCTATTAGACTCTCAGAAGAAGAGATTAAGAGAATGACCGAAGAAGCAAAAAGGTTTGAAGAAGAAGATAGAAAAAGAAGAGAAGAGATTGAAACCAAAAACCAAGCAGAACATCTAATATATACAGCAAGAAAAACTCTTAAAGATTATGGAGACAAAGTAAGTAAAGATCTGGTACAAAGAGTTGAAGATAAAATAAAGAACTTAGAAGAGCTGATAAAACCTGAAAGAATAAATGTAGAACAAGTTAAGAAAGGTATGGAAGAACTTACTCAAGCTCTGGGAGAGATAGGACAATTTATGTATCAATCAGCAAGTGCTGCGGGTAATCCAGGACAAGGACAAACCAATGAAAATCCTGGAGGTAAAACCATAGACGGAGACTACAAGGTGAATTAGTATGCCAACCAAAAAAGATTATTATGAAATCCTGGGTGTGCCGAGAAACGCCACCCAGGATGAAATAAAACAAGCATATAGAAGATTGGTAAGACAGTATCATCCTGACTTAAACAAGGATCCTTCTGCCCACGAAAAGTTTAAAGAAATAAATGAAGCTTACGAAGTACTCTCTGATCCTCAAAAAAGAGCCCAATATGACCAATTTGGACATGTAGGAGATTTCTCAGGATATGGAGACTTTCAAGGAGGATGGCAACCCGGAGGCTTTGACTTTGGAGATTTAGGAAGAAATTTTGAGGACATTTTTGAAAACTTTTTTGGAGACAGCATCTTTGGAGATCTTTTCGGCAGAAGAAGAGAAAGGGAAAAAGCCCCAAGAAAAGGAGCAGATCTAAGATACGACATAAATATCACCTTAGAAGAAGCAGCCTTTGGAAGCGAGAAAGAAATATATGTAACAAGGCTTGAAACATGCCCTACTTGCAAAGGAAAAGGGACAGAGCCTGGAACAAATCCTGTAAAATGTGATATGTGTAATGGAACAGGACAAATAAGAAATATGAGACAAACTCCCTTTGGCCAATTTGTTCAGATAACCACATGTCCCAAATGTCATGGTACGGGACAGATAATAATCAATCCGTGCCACGAATGTCATGGTACAGGAAAAGTAAGGAGAAAAAGAAGAGTTGAATTTAAGATACCTGCAGGGGTTGATGAGGGATACGTAATAAGACTCGCAGGTGAAGGAGAACCAGGTGAAAATGGTGGACCTAATGGGGATATCTACATACATATTCATATAATTCCCCATAAAATATTCAAAAGGGACAACGAAGACATATGGATGGAGCTTCCTATAGACTACCTTATAGCCTTATTAGGAGGGGAGGTAGAGGTACCTACCTTAGAAGGTAAGGAAAAAATATATATAAAACCTGGAACCCAAACAGGAGAAGTAATTACCCTAAAAGGGAAGGGAATACCCTACTTGAGAAATAAAAATCAAAGAGGAGACCAAAAGATTGTTGTAAAGATAACTGTACCCCAAAACCTATCCCCAAAGGAAAAAGAGCTTCTCCTTGAGATAGCCAAACTCAGAGGAATAAATATAGAGAAGGATAAAAACATATTTGAACAGATAAAAAAAGCCTTTAAGGGTGATAATTAATATTTCTCATAAAAGTGAATCAATCTGTTTCTATACTCTGCCATTTTAATAAGATTTTCTCTCGCAAAAGTCTCTGGAACAGCTTCAGGCACTCTCGATAAAATATGATTTCCTATATCAAAAACTGCCTCTAATGGCCTTCTCAACATCACTATCTTCTCTTTCGATTCCTAAAACAGTCTCTCTCCATAGAATATGAAGTACAAAATAAAAAGCCCTCCCCAAAATGGGGAGGGCTTATAGTTTTTATGCTTAGAATCCAATCATTAACTTGCTTTCTGCGAAGAATTTGCCTCTTACATCTACACCCCAGAGATCATCTGCACCAGTTAGTACTCCTCTCTGCCATCCATTGTTACCATAGTCATCCATGTCAAAGCCATAACCAAGAGTCAAGTCATGGGATACATTACCACCAAGGCTGACAGACCATTTTGCAAATCCACCAAAGAGAGTATCTGGACCATTAGCTACTGCAGCACCATAGGATAAGCTTCCTACTGGGACTGGTGCAGATCCAGAAACATAAGCAAATATGGTGTAAGTGTTAGAAGTATCATACTCTGCATATGCTTTTACGTTGGGCACTACGCCATCAGCAGTAACTGATAATTTTACTGTTTGAGCTTGAAGTTTATAGTTACCATCTACTGTAACTTTTCCACCGAGAGCTTTTACTGTTGCACCAACAAGTTGCTCAGGATTGCTTGCTGCCTCACCATAAACAGTTAAGGATACAGGAGTGGTTACTGGTGTTACAGAACCACCAACTGCCCAAGCAGTAATTGTTCCTGTCGCAGTATTCTTTTGAATTAAACCATAGGCAGAAACAGAAACTGGTTGAGCTACGGATACTTCACCTTTTACGGCAAGAGCTGCCTCGGTCCAGAAATTGGACTTCCCCCAATTATTTTTTGGAGCATAACCTACAGTAACTTTAACGGGTGCTTGAGATAATACTACGTTAATTCCTGTATCTGGTAAAATATCTGGTACTAATATTGTGCTAATATCTGGAAGGGTTCCCTTGCAGAAGGATATATCAAGAAGCCCTGCTACTTTGGAGAAGGTGATGGTTCCAGTTGGAGCTGCACTACCACTCAAATCATTTGGTAAATTCACTTTGAATGTAGCATTTACGCTACCAAGGTTGGAGCTTCCAGAGAGAGAGAATGTTAAATTACCAGAGCCCCAAGTTCCCCATGCAAGACCATAGCCATCAGAGAATGGTAAAAATCTTGTATGGAAACCTACTCCTATCCAACTTGATGTGCTAACATTAGCAGCAAATGCAGGAACTACTAAAAGAGCTAAAACTAACAACCAAACCAATTTCTTCATCTTTCCTTGACCCCCTTAGGATTTTTTAATTTTTTATAAATTTTTATAACTCACTGGTAAGTTCCGAAATCTTCCCTTACCAGTCTGCCTTTCTTGAGTGGCACCTAAAGGTCTCCTCTTCACCTCCTTTCTTGCCACCCAGAAAAGCTTTAACTGATTGTTATTTTACTAAAAATCTCTTTTATGTCAAGTAGTCAATAATTAGCTACTTTTATTAAAAATGCAGTGATATAATTAAAATAAAATGTCAAATAGATTATTGAGCAAAAAACAAAAAGAAGTCTTAGAATTCATAACCTCTTTTTGGAAAAAAGAGGGAAGAATTCCCACTGTAAGAGAGGTTACCAAAGCTCTTGGCCTAAATTCTTCAGGATCTGGATACTTCCACATGAAAGCCCTTGTAGAAAAGGGATATCTATCTCAGGATAAAAATGGTAGATTTTATTTAAAAAACCTAATAAACGAAGAGGTAATCTATCTTCCCTTAATAGGTACCATAAGAGCAGGAATACCAGTAGAGTCTCCTGAATATATAGAAGAATACATTCCTGTTCCTAAAAATTTTGTAAAGATTCCTGAAAAATCCTTTTTATTAAAGGTCAGAGGAGATAGTATGGAAGGAGCTCATATATTAGATGGAGATCTTATTATCGTACAAAAACAAGATACAGCCCAAAAAGGAGAAATTGTAGTAGCTCTAAAGGATGGAGAATCTACCGTAAAATTTCTTTCCGAAAACTATGGAATACCCTGTTTAAAACCTGCAAATCCCAGATATTCAGAGATATATCCTCCTTTTAAAATAATTGGAAAAGTAGTTGGAGTAATAAGGCTTTTCAAATAATAAGTTAAATGCTATAATTTAAACAGAAGATTTTGGGCGAGGAGAAAGGGAGAACCGCCCTGACTCTTTTGAGTTGGGGCGGTTTTTTATTTGTATGGAAAAGGAGGAGTGTCCCATGTATGACGTAATAATAATAGGTGGAGGCATTGTAGGAGCACTAATTGCAAGAGAGCTTTCCTTTTACAATCTTTCCCTCCTTCTTTTAGAAAAAGAGTCCGATGTTGCCATGGGAGCAACAAAGGCAAATAGCGCTATAGTACATGCAGGCTACGATCCAATTCCTGATACTCTAAAAGCAAAAACCAATGTAGAGGGAAACAAATTATATAAAAACCTATGTGAAGAATTAGGAGTACCTTTTAAAAGAATAGGAGCCTTTGTCCTTGCCTTCAATGAAGAAGAGCTAAAAATTTTGATGGAACTTAAAGAGAGAGGAATCAAAAATGGTGTTCCAGAACTATATATACTAAAAAGAGAAGAGATCTTAAGTAGAGAACCTAATATAAATAAAGATGTAAAATATGCCCTCTTTGCACCTACCTCAGGAATCACTAATCCTTTTCTATTAACCATCAATGCCATAGAAAATGCCATAGAAAACGGCCTAAGTATAAAGCTAAATGAAGAAGTAATAGATATTAAAAAAGAAGAAAGCGTTTACCAAGTAATAACCGATAAAAATATATATTTAACAAAATACATTATAAACTGCGCTGGAATAAATTCAGACAAAATAATAAAAATGCTTGACCCCGATTATCCCTTTGAGATTACCCCAAGAAAAGGAGAATATTTAGTATTAGACAAAAAAGCAAAAGATTTTGTAAAAAGCACGATTTTTCACGTACCTACGAAAAAAGGCAAAGGAGTACTCATAACCCCAACGGTAGAAGGTAATATCTTAATTGGTCCTAATGCGGAAGAGATTCAAGAAAAAGAAGATAAAAGTACTACTTTGGAAGGACTTTATGAAGTTAAGGAAAAAGCCAGAAAATATTGTGAAAATATACCTTTTCACTTGGTAATAAATACCTTTGCTGGAATAAGAGCTTCAAGCACTCATAAAGACTTTTTTGTAGAAGAAATTCCTGAATTTAAAAATATCCTTCATATAGCAGGAATAGATTCGCCAGGCATAACCTCTGCTCCTTCCCTTGCAAAAATGGCGTTAAATTGGCTTATGGAAAAGGAAAAAATTACACCTAAGAAGAATATAAAAAAGACCATTAATAAAATATCTTTTAAAGATCTTAGCGATGAAGAGAAGGAAAGATTAATTAAAGAAGATCCAAGATGGGGACATATAATCTGTAGGTGTGAACATGTAAGTGAAATGGAGATTATCTCTGCCATTCATTCTAATCTTCCAGCCACCACCCTCGAGGCCATAAGAAAAAGAACCAGGGCTGGAATGGGAAGATGTCAAGGAGCCTTCTGCGGATATCATATTATGAAGATCCTCTCAGAAGAGTTAAATTTACCCCTAACCAAGATTACCTTTAAAGGAAATAAGTCCTATATGGTGAAAATGGAAAATAAGGCGAGGTGGAAATATGTTAAAAGAAGTTGATATAGCGATCATTGGAGGGGGACCTGCAGGGCTTTCTGCAGGGATATCCTCAGGAAAAAGTGGAAAAAAGGTATTAATCCTTGAAAGGAATGATGAACTTGGTGGAGTACTTAATCAGTGTATTCACCCTGGATTTGGACTTGTATATTACAAGGAGGAACTAACAGGGCCTGAATATGCCCAAAAACTAATTCAAGAAATTAAAAACTTAGAGAATGTAGAATACTTTCTCAATACTATGGTACTCCAGATAAAAGAAGATAAAGAGGTTATAGCAGTAAATAGTGATGGACTTTGGAGGGTAAAAGCAAAGGCAATAATATTTTCTACTGGATGCAGAGAGAGAACTCGAGGAAACTTACAAATTCCAGGAGATAGACCTTCAGGCATATATACCGCTGGAACTGCCCAAAGATTAGTTAACATAGAGGGATACCTTCCTGGAGAAAAGATTCTTATCTTAGGATCAGGAGACATAGGACTTATTATGGCAAGAAGACTTCTATGGGAAGGAGCAGAAGTTATTGGAGTTGTGGAGAAACTTCCCTATCCTGGTGGTCTTACAAGAAATTTAGTTCAATGTTTAGAAGACTATAATATACCACTCTATTTAAAGCATACTGTGGTAGAAATAAAAGGCAAAGATAGAGTTGAGGGAGTATACATAGCCCCGGTAGATGAACAGGGGAATCCCATATTAGAAGCCAAAAAATTTATTGAGTGCGACACTCTACTTCTTTCTGTAGGATTAATACCTGAGAATGAACTTTTAGAGAGTTTAAATATACCTATTGATCCTAAAACAGGTGGTCCTTTGGTAGACCAAAACCTATCTACATTAAAGGATGGCTTTTTCTCCTGTGGAAATTCTCTTCTTGTAAATGACTTAGTAGATTATGTTACTATGCAGGGGATTTTAGCAGGAGACTCTGCTGTAAGGTTTATAGAGGGCAAATTAAAAATAGAAAAGAGAGTTAAAGTAGAAATCTCAGGAAATTTGAGGATAATTGTCCCTCAATATGTATCCTATCCTATAAATTCTGAGGAAATAACCTTTTATATGAGAGTAAAAGAACCCCAAAAAAGTGCAAAACTCATATTACAGGATGAGAAGAAGAAATTGAAAGAGTGGAGATATCCTATGGTAAAACCAGCAGAAATGATATTAGTAAAGCTAAAAACAGAGGATCTTAAAGAAATAGAATACTTAGAATTCTCCATGGAGGGGTGATACTATGAAAAAAGAACTTACCTGTATCGTATGTCCTTTAGGTTGTAATTTAGAGGTAGAAATTATTAATAATGAGATAAAGGTAAAGGGAAATAAATGTGATAAGGGAAGAAAATATGCAGAGGAAGAGATTAAAAATCCCAAGAGGGTTCTTACCACTACAGTAAGAGTTAAAAATGGGAAATATAATGTAATTCCTGTAAAAACCACAGGACCTATCCCCAGGGATTATATCTTTGAAGTTCTTAAAAGACTTGCAAAAATAGAAATAGAAGCCCCTGTACCGCAAGGCTTTAAGGTATTAGAAAAGATATATCAGGATGTAGATGTAATCACAACCCGACCTATGGAGAAAAGAGAAACTACCAAAAACCCTAAAGATAACCAGAATAAAGCATCAAACCCTATATAATTTATTATAAAGCCATTAAGAATATGCATTATGGAAGATAAAAACATAGTCAATGTATTGCTCACAGCAAGGTACACTGGAAGTTCCTCCTTAGGAGAGATGGAAGTTATTAGAAAACCAGAAGTCAAAATATTAGAAACAAAGGTTAGGTTTAGCAGAGCAAAACCAGAAAGTAGAAAATATATATTTTTAAATATCAAAGTTAAGAACAATCCTAAAATACCTAAAACCATTCCTAAGGAAAGAGTTTCTTTATATCCCAATATTCTTGTCAGCTCACCCAGGATATAATTACCTATAATGCTTACTGTTATAGCAACTAGGTTAAAAATGGTGACAAAATTATAACCCTTGAAACTTTTTGTAGCATACACAATAAAATAAGAAATTGAAGTCAAAGAAAGACCAAGAAAAATAAGAGAAAAGACAAGATTCTTAAAATTTGAATCTTTTTTGAGAGAAGAGAAGGCATTTAAAAGAAATGTCTTTAAAGAGATAGAATCTTCAATGGTTTCGTCCTCAGGCTCATCGATAATATAGAAAAGTAAAGCATCAACAAGTAAAATTATCATCCCTGTAGAAAAGATGAGAACAAAGTTATAGGGAAAAGAAAACCTGGTTAGATATAAATTTAATACATAAGTAGTTAAAATAGCTACCAAATTTCCTAAGGCACTGCCTCTTCCTATGATTTTTCCTCTTTCCGAGTAAGGGATAATCTTATTTATAATACTAAAATAAAAAGGTCCATAAGTCCCTACGAACATATTAAAGATCCCATAAAAGAATAAGAAAGCATATATAGTAAAAGAGTTATCAAAATTCTTGATCAAAAAGGGCAAAATTAAGGAGAAAATTAAGAAGGAAATTCTTTGCACAAAAAGAAGCTTTGCAAAAATTTTAGCCTTTAATTTTAATCTTTGGACAAATCTTGCTACCAACAAAGAAGGTAAAAAACTACCCAAGGTGACAAGAAAGTTAGCAAAACTTATATGAAAATTTGATGCAGAAAGGGAGATAAGAAAATAAGGCACCACAGTATTTATATTCAAAAAGATCATTCCATTTATAAAAAGAGCAGGATCAATAAAGGCTATAAATCTATTCTTGCCAGATCTTTTCAAAAGTAAACCTCCTCTACTTAATTTTGAAAAGATTATATCATAACAATAAACTAAGATTGAGCCAAAGTTAATCTTACCCAAGGGATTTCGTATAAAAATTATTGACAAAGAATTGGCTTTTTAATATTATTTTTACCTAAAAAGTATGAAATGGGGTGTGAAAAATGAAAATCGCAAATAGTGTAATAGAGCTTATAGGAAACACTCCTCTTGTAAAACTGAACAAAATCACAAAAGATTGCTTCGCAGAAATATTGGCAAAGCTTGAATCCTTCAATCCAGGAGGAAGCGTAAAGGACAGAATTGCCCTTTCCATGATAGAGGAGGCAGAAAAATCAGGAAAATTAAATAAAGACAAGATAATAATAGAGCCCACCTCAGGAAATACAGGTATAGGGCTTGCAATGATAGGAGCTATAAAAGGATATAAGGTAATCTTGGTAATGCCAGAGAGTATGAGTATGGAAAGAAGAGCTCTACTTAGAGCTTTTGGTGCAGAACTAATTTTAACTCCTAAAGAGGAGGGAATGAGGGGAGCAATTAAAAAGATGGAAGAGATAATTAGTTCAGATCCAGAAAAATATTTTGTGCCTATGCAGTTTGAAAATCCTGCAAATCCCGAGATTCACAGAAAAACTACAGCAGAGGAGATATGGAGAGATACCGAAGGAAAGGTAGACATAGTAGTATGTGGAGTAGGAACTGGAGGCACTATAACAGGGATAGGCGAAGTCTTAAAAAATAAAAATAAAGACATAAAAATCATAGCAGTAGAACCTGAAAAGTCTCCAGTACTCTCAGGAGGTACCCCTTCACCTCATAAAATTCAAGGGATTGGAGCTGGATTTATCCCCAAAGTATTAAATATAAATATCATTGATGAGATAATTACTGTTAGCGACGAGGATGCTATTGAGACTGCCAAAAGACTTATAAAAGAAGAGGGTATACTCTGTGGCATATCCTCAGGAGCAGCCTGTTTTGCAGCCCTTAAAGTAGCAAAAAGGGAGGAAAATAAAGGCAAAAGAATAGTAGTAATTCTACCTGATACTGGAGAAAGATATATTTCTACAGAACTTTTTGATGAATATAGATATTAGTAAGTAAAAGAGCTTCCTCCTATAAACTCCCTTAGTATAGAAGTCATAGGAACTTCCGTAGGGGACAAAGGAAGAAAATGAGAAAGAATATCAAGAATTCTTTTTGCCTCTGGATATTCTGGATAATAAGGAGGAATTGCTTTCAACATTGGTTCTGCAAAAGTTTTGAGAATTGGAAACTCATAAACTAAGGCTGAATTAAACATAACATCTGCTCTCTCTTGGGTTGGAAATATATAAAGATCCTCAGCCCTTCTTACTGAAGGCCATTGCCTTATGGAGTCTATTACTCCATATCCTCTAAAAATGCTATCCCTTACCATTCTTCTTATTAGTCTGGAATCAGTCGTAGGTACTCTATTCTGATTGTCTATATTCAAATGAGTTAAAGCACTAACAAAAATATGATATTTCATATATCCGGGCACAAGATTGGTCATATCAGGATTTAAGGCATGAATTCCTTCCATAACAACAATACTTCTATCCTCAAGCTTTACAACCCTTCCTGATTTTTCTCTTCTCTTCTTTTGGAAGTTATATTTAGGAAGCTCCACTTCTCCTCCATTCATTATAATATTCAAGTGCTCATTTAAAAGGGCAATATCTACTGCGTTAGGATTGTCAAAGTCATAATTTCCAAATTCATCCCTTGAAATATACTCAGGAGGCAAGAAATAATCATCCATTTCAATAACAATAGGTTTTAAACCATTAACTTTAAGCTGAATCTGAAGCCTTTTACTAAAAGTAGTTTTACCTGCAGAAGAAGGACCAGCAATTAATACCAACTTTAAATCGGGAAGTTTTGAACAAATTTCATCGGCTATCTGGGCTATTTTCTTCTCGTGAAGAGCCTCTGCCACTTTTATTACCTCAGAGATCTCTCCCCTCTCAATAGCCTCATTTAAAGAAGAGACATCTACAAGGCCAAGAATCTCAAGCCAATTTTTATATTCATAAAAGGCCTGAAAAAGCTTTACTATCTCTCTAAATTCACTAATTTTCTGAATGTCTTTCTCATCGGGAAGAATTAAAATAAAGCCCGGTTGATAAAGTTTTAGATCAAAGGTCTTTAAAAAAGAAGTTGATGGAACAAGAGGCAAAAAGGAATATTCATAATGGTCATCAATATAGTAAAGAGGAATTTCTTTAAAGGGTATATACTTCATCAGTCTAACTTTATCTTCTTCATTCTTTTCCTTAAATATCTTTAGGGCTTCTTCCTTTGTTACCAGTTTCTTTTGAATAGGTAGGTTCTTCTCTACGAGTTCCCTCATTTTTTCCCTTATTCTATCAATATCTTCTCCTTTAGGTACATAATTTTTAAACCTACCATATAGGCTTCTATGATAGGAATGCTCTACTAAAACCTTTTGTTCTGGCATTATCAAAGAAACCGCAAAGTTAAGAAGAAAGATATAACTCCTCTCTAATATTCTTCTCCCAATATTTGATCTACTACCAATAATATCAAGTCTTACATCATCCTCCACCATATAGTTTAAAGTCTCAATATCTCCATTCACTTTTACCGCTACAGGAATCTCGCCAGGATTTAAAAGTTTTTCTAATATTTCAGGATAAGAGTTCAAAACTTCTATAACAGGTTTTGGTTCTTCTATCTCCGTTCTTATAGCTCCCCTAAATTCAATATTTATCATTTCTCGAAATCCTCCAAAATATAATTGTATATGTTTTATTTTAATTCTATAATAAAGTATTCTCAATTTAAAGAAAGGGGTTGAAAAACTTGAAAAAAATCTTAACTTTCCTAATTTCCCTATTGATGATACTAACCTTTTCTTATGCCCAAAGTTCAGAATTAAAGCTAATAGGAATAGCAATTGCAGAAAATGTAGGCGAAGATGATTATGGTCTAACTTCTATTGATGGATTGTTTAGCATTATACATTTTGAAAAACTCCCTGATACTGACACTTTTCCTGTATACTCCAGATGGATGGGCTATGGTAAACACGACATTGAAATAAGCATCTTAACTCCTGAAAAAGACAAGGTTTTAGCCTCTACCGATGATAGTTTTGATCTGGAAAGAGAAAATGAAGTAATATACTCGGTAGGATACTTAAAAGATGTGGCCTTTGAAAATTCTGGTATATATTGGATCCAGGCAAAAGCAGATGGAAAGGTTTTAAAAGAGATACCAATCTTTATCTTACAAGGCGATGAGGATATAGATTCAGAAGGCACCGATACAAATCCTATCGCTATTTTTTCTTTACCTTGTATAGAAGTCTACGAAAATGACAATGGTTTAACCTCTCTTGCTGGAGTATTTGAATACTACACCACCTATGAGCTTCCCTTTGAGGATACTTTTATAATTGCCAATGGATATCTCTCAGGAGAAGGAACTTTTACTCAAAAATTTGAAATACTTTCTCCAAGCGGAAAGGTTATCTATTCATCAGAGCCTCAAGAATTTGAAACCAATATAGGATCTGTAGTAACAGTTGCAGACAAGGTGGAGAAAATAAAGTTTGAAGAAGGAGGAGATTATATAGTAAAAGTTTATCTTAATAACCAAGAAGTATTATCTCATGTGATAAAAGTAGTGGTGCAAGAAGAATAACAAAAGAGTAGAAGAGTAAGAGGCAAAATTGCCTCTTACTCTTCTATTTTTGCTAAAATATCTGCCTTACTCAAAATAAGATAATCTTCACCATCTATTTTTATTTCTGTACCAGAATACTTTGCAAAGATTATCTTATCACCCTTTTTCACCTTAATAGTCTCATCATCTCCTACTTCTATAACTTCTGCAATCTGGGGTTTCTCCTTTGCCACATCGGGAAGAATTATACCTGAGGGTGTTTTTTCTTCTTCCTTTACAATTTTTACAAGAACCCTATCCTCTAACGGTAAAACTCTTTTCATAGTTAACACCTCCTATAAAATTATTTCAAACCTAATAATCTATCGATCTTAGCCCTATCAAAGCCCACCACAATATGGCCATTTATATCTATAACAGGAACACCCATTTGCCCTGATTTTCTTACCATCTCTTCAGCTGCTTTTCTATCCTTAGAAACATCCACATCATAAAACCTTATACCCCTCTCCCTAAAATATCTTTTTGCAGCATTGCACCAGGGACAACTTGGTGTAGAGTATACTATTACTCTTAAATTACTATTCATGCCCTTTCACCTCCTTCTTAATATACCCTACAGGGTATATTACAAAAATATAGTAAAAAAGTCAATTTAAAAATATTTTAAAAATTTCCAAATAAAACTTATGTTATACTAAAAACAATAAATTCCTTTTAAGGAGGTTAGAAAGATGCCTTTAGTAAACCCAAAAGAACTATTTCAGAAATGTTATGGTAAATATGCTATAGGCGCATTCAACGTAAACAACATGGAAATACTCCAAGGAGTAATTGAGGCGGCTAAAGAAGAAAGATCACCTCTTATTCTTCAAATTTCAAAAGGAGCAAGAAATTATGCAAAACTTGTTTATCTCATGAAACTTATTGAGGCAGCCGTTCAAGATGCTCCCGATATTCCTATTGTAGTCCACTTAGATCATGGAGACAGTGTAGAACTTTGTAAAGAAGTTATAGATGCTGGCTTTACCTCTGTAATGATTGATGGATCTCACCTTCCCTTTGAAGAAAATGTAAGAATAACCAAGGAAGTTGTAGATTATGCTCATCCCCGTGGGGTTGCAGTGGAAGGAGAATTGGGAAGACTTGTAGGAGTAGAAGAACATGTAGTAGTATCTGAAAGAGAAGCAACCTATACTGATCCAGATAAAGCTGTGGAATTTGTAGAAAGAACAGGAGTAGACTCTCTTGCTATCGCTATTGGTACTAGCCACGGTGCATATAAGTTTAAAGGAGAGCCAAAACTTGATTTTGATAGACTAAGAGAGATAGCAAAAAGACTACCTGGTT
Source organism: Dictyoglomus thermophilum H-6-12 (assembly GCF_000020965.1). NCBI lineage: Bacteria > Pseudomonadati > Dictyoglomota > Dictyoglomia > Dictyoglomales > Dictyoglomaceae > Dictyoglomus > Dictyoglomus thermophilum. The sequence goes on from NC_011297.1 coordinate 1,697,990, forward strand.
TCCCATTAGTACTACATGGAGCCTCCTCAGTTCTTCCAGAATATGTGGAAAAGGCAAACCAATATGGAGCAAAACTTGGTGGAGCAAAAGGAGTACCAGAAGAGATGATAAGAGAGGCTACCAAGATGGGAATATGTAAAGTAAACATTGATACTGATTTAAGATTAGCCGTAACAGCCACTATAAGAGAAATCTTTGCCCTTCATCCCGAGGAATTTGACCCAAGAAAATACCTTGGTCCAGCAAGAGAAGAGGTTAAAAAATTAGTAAAACATAAGTTAAGAAACGTTCTTGGATCTAGTGGAACCATTTAATTCCAGCTTATAAAGGGGGAAGTTTAAGCTTCCCCCTTTATAATTTCAATGCTCTTCTTCAAATCTTCTTTACTATCCTTTAATGAGTTAATCTCCAAAATTATTGTCCCATCAAAAGTTCTTAAAAAGTCCATATACTTTCCAAAACTAATATTACCCTTTCCTATAGAGAGATGTTCATCTTTTTCTCCGTGATTATCATGAATATGAATATGGGTTATGAAAGGTTTCAACAAATTCAAACTATAATCGATACCCTTTTGATAAATATTAGCATGTCCAAAATCAAAACAAACTTTTAACTTTCCATCAAAGCCTCTAACAAACTTATAAAAATGATCCACGCTACTAAAAACATCATTATCATCAAAATATGTATTCTCAATACATATCTCCATATGGTACTCCTCAGCCTTCTCAAGAATAATATTTAAAGACTTTTTTAATCTCCTTTGAGCAAGAAATGTTAACACAAAATGTTTTAAAGGAACACTTCCTGCATGAAGTACCGCCCTTTTAACTCCTGCCTTACCCCCATATTCAATGGCTTTTAATATAGACTCTACACTTTTTCTCCAAATTTCATCATTAAAAGATGCCAAATTTATATCAATATAAGGAAGATGCATGGTAAGGAAAACATTGTTTTTAATTGCAAAATCTTTTATAGATTCAGGCTTTTCACAAAATCTACCGTTATAGAAAAGAATCAAATCTCCAAAAAGTTCAAGAGTATTACCCCCAAGTTTTTTAGTAATACTTATGGCTCTATTTACAGAAAAGGTCTTTAGTGATAAAAATGAAAAACCTATTTTCATGTTAAAGGTATTATATTATACTATATTAGATTATGAAGAAAATCTTTGTAGTTTTTATTGCATCAATAATATTGTTAATAAACTTAACCTTTGCTACGGAGGTTGAGCAAAACTCTTATTTTGATGCAAAATCTTCCTCCTTAGGCTTTACTTTCGTTACCCTTGATAGTGAGGGAGAAACTTACTTTTTTAATCCTGCCACACTATCTTTAAAGAAATTCTCATATTTCGCTCTTACTTTTGATAATACTTCTAATAGTCCTAATTTAAAACTGTCTTATTTTTATCCTTCCACTACAATTTACGCTATAACAGCAGATTTGATTATAGACAAAGATACCAAAGAGTATTCCTTAAAGAACATAAGAGGCGCCATTGCCTTTCCTCTCACTTCCTATATATATTTGGGAACCAGTGCCGTATATTCAGAAGAGGAAAATTTAGTAAAAGGAAATATTGGGTTAATATTAAAAATTGGCGACTTCCTACGTACAGGAATTGTAGGAGAAGGTTTTACCATTGAAAAAATTTCTGATCAAGTCTATAAAATTACTTTAGCCTTAAGATATGACATAGGTTTGAATCTTTCCCTCTTCAATAACACTACAAATATTTATTTAGATCTCGTAGATGTAGAAAATTTTAGTAACAATAAGGATTGGAGCCTTTTGAGATTTGGAATTGAACAGAAATTAGGAAACATATTGGTAATAAGAATAGGCTCTAGGGGAGATATTACAAACTTATCTAATTATACCTTAGGAATTGGGTTAAATTTAAACAGGCTCAGTTTAAGCTTTAGCCTTTTCTCTGAGAATACAGAAGATAGTAATAACTCTAATGAAAGCCTAAAAATAAAGTACAAATTAACAGGAACTTTAAGGTTTTAATAATCAATTCCCCACCTTGCTAATATTCCCCGACTATAAGGATGCTTAACTTCTTTCATCTCAGTAACAAGATCTGCTAACTCTATAATTTCCTCAGGCATATACCTACCTGTAAGTATTATTTCTACTTTTTCTGGTTTATTTTTTAAAAATTCTAAAACCTCCTCTGTGGATATTATTTTATAAAAAATAGCAAGACTTATCTCGTCAAGCACTATCAAGTCGTAATTCCTAACTACACTCTTAACTCTTTCCCATCCTCCTCTTATCACTTTAATATCCATATCGCTTGGTCCTTCTTTTCCTATAAAACACTCACGACAATTATTACATTCCACCACTTTTTCCCTTATACCTGAAGAGTAGATACAATCCCTGCCAAATTGCCAAAAAGTCACATTATGAGAATTTCTGAAAAAAAGAAACTCACCTGTAAAGCTATTACCCTTTACAAATTGCACAAAAAGCACCTTAAGTCCATGACCTGCCGCCCTTATGCTTTGCCCAAGGGCGGCAGTAGTTTTACCTTTTCCTTCCCCTGTATAAACCTGCACCAAACCCTTTGAAAGCTCTTTACTTACAGACATACATAATATACTTCTTTAATATTTTCTATCTCTCTTAACTCTTTAAGAACCTTTTCATCAACAGGATTATCAATAACAAGCACCATTACCGCATCTTTACCAATTTCTTTTCTTCCAACCTGCATTGCAGCAATATTTATGTTATTCTTACCAAGTACAGTGCCTACTTTTCCTATTATACCTGGCCTATCTATATGGAAGGCAATAAGCAAATATTGAGAAAGAGCAAGATCAAGATAATAATCTTGTATTGCTAAAACCCTCTCTTGTCCTCTACTTACAGTACCTGAAACATCTATAATTCCTTTTTCTGTCTTTAATCTCAACCTTATTGAAGATCTATAAGTGTCCATTTCTTCAGTCCTTACCTCTACTATCTTTAGTCTCCTATCCTTTGCCATAGCCATTGCATTAATTAAATTCACATCTTCTCCTAAAATAGGCTCCAAAAATCCTTTAACCACTGCAGAAGCAAGAGACGTCTCAATTTTTTGAGCTAAATCTCCGCATATCTTTATCTCTAATTCCTCAGGATTAGCATTAGTTATCTGAGCTAAAAGTTTACCAAGTTTTTCTCCAAGTTTAACAAAAGGTAATATATCAGGAGATATCTGTATTGGTAAGTTTACAGCATGACTTACCATCTCTCCCTTGAAGAACCTAATTATATCCTCTGCAACTATAAGAGCTACCTTCTCTTGGGCTTCTTGGGTTGAGGCTCCAAGATGAGGAGTTAACACCACATTATCCAAAGTTAATAGAGGATTATCAGGATTTATAGGCTCGTTCTTGAAAACATCAAGAGCAGCTCCAGCAATTTTTTTCTCCTTTAGCACTTCATATAGAGCATCTTCATCTACCAATCCACCACGAGCACAGTTGATTAGATACGCCGTAGGCTTCATCATTTCTAACTCTTTTTTGCCTATAAGATTCTTTGTCTCCTGAGTTAAAGGAAGATGCAACGAGATATAATCTGCCTCTTTAATTAGAGAATGCAAATCACTGTATAATTCTACATCTAATTCTTTTGCCTTTTCAGGAGAAATAAACGGATCATAAGCAATAACTCTCATCTTAAAGGATTTAGCTCTTTTAGCAACCTCTGAGCCGATCCTTCCAAGTCCCACAAGCCCTAATGTCTTCCCATAAAGCTCATTACCAATAAAACTCTTCCTCTCCCACTTACCTTGTTTCAATAAAGAAAAAGCTTGGGGAATTTTTCTTGAGATAGCCAGCATCAAACCAATAGTATGCTCACATGCTGCTATAGTATTACCTTCAGGAGCATTTATTACGAGTATTCCTTTTCTTGTAGCCTCTTCTACATCTATATTATCAACACCAACACCAGCTCTTCCAATAACCTTTAGATTTTTAGCCTTTTCGATAACTTCTTTAGTCACCTTTGTCTCTGATCTTACCACCAGAGCAGAATAATCCCCTATTATATTTAAAAGCTCTTCCTTAGGTAATCCTGGCCTATAATCTACTTCAAAAAATTCCTTTAATTTGTTTAATCCACTCTCTGCTATAGGATCCGAAACAAGAAGTTTATATCTTTCCACCTGATACCCCCTCCAATCTCTTCTAATTCTTATAATACTCAGCAAAAATCTCTTCTGCTACCTGTGTACCTTTACCTTTCAATCCCTTGTATCCCATATTTTCCAAAGCAATCTCAATGGCTGAAATCGCCACCAATATATCTGTTGGCTCTACATATCCCACATGTCCAACTCGGAAAATTTTACCTTTAAGTACTCCTTGTCCTCCAGCCAATACCACTCCAAACTTAGTCCTTATATATTTTCTTAATTCGTCAGGGTTAACATTCTCAGGAGGAATAATAGGGGTCACTGTATCCGATGCCCATCTTTCATCGGCAAGGAGTTTTGTAACACCAAGAGCTTTCACTGCCTCACGTACTGCTCTACCTAAAACTTGATGTCTCTTGAAATTCTGTTCCAAACCTCTATTCAAAATATTCTCAAGAGCTTTTCTCAGAGCAAAAACCACCGATACAGCAGGAGTAAAAGGTGTGGCTCCCTCTTCTAAGAATTTTTTGGCCTGCTTTAGATCAAAATAAAAACGAGGAAGGTTGGCTTTCTCATTGTACTTCCATGCAAGCTCACTTACCGAAACCATAGCAAGCCCAGGAGGAGTTTCAAGAGCTTTTTGAGAAGCTGTAACTACCACGTCAACTTTTAAATCATCCGTGGGAAGGTCTATAGCCCCAAGAGAACTTACAGCATCAACTACAAGGAGTCTTTCAGGATTCTGCTTAACAATAGGAGCAAGTGTCTTCAAATCATTAGTTACGCCTGTAGAGGTTTCATTATGAGTCAAAAAAACACCTTTAACATCAGGATTTTCTTTTAGAGCCTTCTCAAGAATTTCTGGTTCAACCCCCTTACCAGGTTCACAATCAATAGTTTTCACATTTAATCCGTATGCTTTACATATTTTTGCAAATCTTTCACCAAAAACTCCACAAACACCTACTAAAACTGGATCTCCTTGAGAAAAGAAGTTTACTACTGCAGCCTCCATTCCACCTGTTCCAGATGCGGTAAGAATAAGCACATCATTTTGAGTCTTAAATACCTTTTTCAGAAGTTCAGTAGAGGTTTTAAGTACATTAGCAAACTCCGACCCACGATGATTTACCATTTCCCTTGCCATTTCTAAGAGTACATCCTGAGGCACAGGAGTTGGTCCTGGGATCAATAGATAATTTTTGGGCATAAGAACTCACCTCCAATACTTTTTACTCAAATAATAATATAACTCCGCATTTTTCTTAATATGTAAAATCTCTTCTTCAGTCACACTCCTTACTATCTTCCCAGGAACCCCAATGACCACAGAGCCTTCTGGAATCTCTTTACCTTGAGGAATAAGAGTACCTGCTCCAATAATAGAGTTCTTCCCAATAACTGCATCATCAAGAATGATTGCCCCCATCCCAACAAGAGTATTATCCTCTATTTTACAACCATGAAGTACTGCGGAATGTCCAACAGTAACGTATTTACCTATATATACTGGTTTTCCTTCGTCTACATGGATAACCACATTTTCCTGAATATTAGTATATTCATCAATAAAGATGGAATCTAAATCTCCCCTTATTACTGCAAAATCCCAAATATTTACCCCCTTCTTGAGTGTAACCTTGCCTATAACAACGGCACTTCCAGAGATATAAACTTCACCCTCTATTTGGGGCAAGTTTTCCTCAAAAGGTCTTAACATTTTTACACTCCTTAGCAAAAAGGGGAATTTCTTTAATAAAGAAATTCCCCTTTCACCATTGAAAGTTAATTTTCTTTTATTCTATTAAAGGAGTAAAATTATATCAAGATAGGAGAGATTAAAGTTTATTTAAAAGAGTTTAGGAGGACAAATCTATTTTAAAGATGTCATTTATTTTTTCTTCCTCAAGAATTTCTGTGGTTCCTAAAAGTATTCCTCCCTCTTCAACAGATATCTTTCCACCAAGTTTCAAATCACCCTTAAGTTTTCCCGTAGAAAGTATCTCTATAGACCCCTTACAAATAACATTACCTACAATTTCGCCTATTACTATTACCTTATTAGCTTTTATATTACCTTCCACATAACCTGTTTTTCCCACCATCACTGTATCCTTAGCTTCAATATCCCCCTTAAATCTCCCATCGATTCTTAATGAGGCCTTAGAAATAATTTTTCCCTCCACTTCACTCTGAGGTCCAATAACTGTCTCCATTACTTCAGGTTTCTCTTTTCTACCCAACATATCTCCTCCTCCCTATTAATATAATTTACCAACCTTTATAAGATCTACCGACAAATATGTGGCAGGATTAACAGGATTTCCACCTCTTCTTACTTCATAGTGAAGATGAGGACCTATACTTGTTCCTGTACTGCCAACCCTACCAATAAACTGTCCTTTTTTTACAAACTGTCCTACACTTACAGCATAAGAGGATAAATGAGCATAGTATGTAACAATACCCCTACCATGATTAATTTTTATAACCTTTCCGTAACCACTTTCCCACCCTACATAGGAGACTATGCCATCCGCAGTGGCATAAACGGGAGCTCCCCAAAAAGTAACTATATCAATTCCTGTATGAAAGGCTCTTCTTCTAAATATGGGGTGAAATCTCCAACCGAAACCTGAAGATATGAACCCAAAAGTAGGCCATCGAGAAGGGGTTACAGCAAGAAGAGTTTTGCGTCTGTCTATTTCTTTTTCTATTTCAAGCAATATCTTTTGTTTTTCTTCAATAAGGGTTTTTACTTCTACAATTTTTCTTTGAATATCATAGGTTTCAGTATCGGGAATCGAAGTATCTCCAAGACTCACCATCTTTACATTTTTGGGAGGAGGAATCATCCCTTTTATTCCCAAAATATTTTTAAGCTTTTTCTCTGTTTCTTCCAACTCTTTTAACTTTTGTCTTAAAACTTCAATCTCCTTCAATTGAGCCTTTTGTTTTTCCGTGACCTCTTCTAATACCTCTAAATGTTTTACTCTATTAAACTTACTACTAGCGATCCTATAAAGGGTTAAGGAAGTACTTACAATTCCTATAATTGCAAAAATTACAATTAAAATTAAACTTATATGAACTCTACGAGATTTTGCACTTGAAGCATCGTGGGGAATAATCATTATAGTAAAAAACTTTCTCTTCCACCACTTACGCTTTTTAGCCATATTTATCTACCTCAAAAAATAAAATTAATTCATTTAATTAAGAAATCATACTTTAAAATTTTGTAAAAATTATAACAAAGAAAAGCCAATGTGTCAAGAAACAAGGAATTTACTTGCTTACAAAAACTCCAAATGTTTCTAAACAATCTAACAGGATTATACGAATTTGAGTATAATAAAGAAAAGTGAGGTGATAATTTATGCCAATATTAAAAAGTATAGCAAATGTCCTTACAATTTTTAGACTCGTGATAGGCTTCATTATAGCCTCAATTGGAAATATCCAAAAAAAATTAGGGCTAAAAAACGCCATATTATGGCTTATCCTTGCTTGGATTACTGATGTCCTTGATGGATACCTCGCAAGAACTTCAAAAATGCCAGAGGATTTTATTGGTAAACATGATATTTACGCAGATATGACAGTATCTGCTGGTGTCCTCTATTTCCTTACAGTGTCAAACTTCATACCCTGGAAATTTACTATAGTTTTTGTAATTACTGCCATTTTTCTCATATGGTATTTTAAAGAAAAAGCAGTGGCAGATGGAATTCAAGCTGTTCCATATGCATTAATGATCTATACTTCCTTTAAATATGAGCCCACCTATGGATATTTAATAATAGCCTATCTTCTATTTCTTATTTTGATAACCTGGCCTCGATTTCCAAAAGAAAAAGTTCCCGAATTCATTAATGGAATAAAAAACATATTAAAAAAATGAATAGAAAAAGCTTGATTAATAAAGACTGGGAAGAAGCCTTTTATTGGGAAGGTTGTCCTCTTTGCTATTTAACCCAGAAGGCTTTAAGAAATTATATGGAAAATTTTTTGTATGAAAATGTTAATGATGTCTCTTTAAGAAAAGAAATAAGAGAAAAAGGTGGATTTTGTGAAAATCATCATCTGCAACTTCTAACCTTCAGAGATTTATTGGGAGTAAGTATAGTTTATGAAGATATAATAAAAAACTATATTATACCATCATTGAAAAAAGGAGAGGTTCCAAAAATAAAAAGCTGTATATTTTGTGAAAAGGAAGAAGAATATGAAAAATTATATATTCAAGGACTTTCTGAGGTATTAAAAAATCAAGAAAGTCTTAACTTATGGAAAGAAATAGCATATGATTTTTGTAATCCTCATAAGGAAAAAATCAAGATCCTTTCACCAGAAACTTATAGGAAAATAGAGCCGTATCTTTCTGAAAAGAGAAGAAAATATCCTGAGTATTTTTACAAATCCTTTCCCTGGGACAAAGATTATTCGGAGATATTTTTGAAAAAACTAAGAATATTAGAGAGTAAAAAAGGAAAATGAATATTAAAAAATGCCCCATATGCGAAAAAATAAAAGAGGAAAAAGAAAAGAAAATAAAAAATCTATCTTCAAAAACTTATATCTGCAAAAATCACCTAAAAGAAGCTATCACCATTAATTCTCAAATTATAGAAATTTTAGACTTTGAAAATAACAAAGATTGCCCTCTTTGCATCCTGGAAGAAGAGATTACTCAAAATTTTCAGGGAGAAGTAAAGGATCTTTGCCTATATCACTTAAGAATGTTAAGGTATAGAATAAAAGAAGAAGACTATAAAGAAATAGCCAAAAAGTGGGAAGAATATAAAAACTACCTAAAAGATCCTGACGATAAGGTAGAGTTAATCTTTGATCTTCTTACGGGATGTGGGAGAATTATAAGAAAGTAACTTCTTAGCATATTCCTTAAAATTATCCTTATATCTTTTTCTTTCCTCCTCACTTAGAGGAGCAAATTTCAAAGCATAATATAAACCTGCAAAATCTCTTCCCAAATCTCCAAGAGGCTCAAGCATACCATAAAGGCTAACATCCTCCTTAATAAGTCCGCTCTTTTTAAGTCTCTTCATTACTCTCTTAAATATCCTGTCCTCTTCTGTAAGCTTGAGGAAATTTACGATATTTTTAACCAATAAGAATAAAAGAACAATAAAAATAGGAATAACTATGTACTGATATTTATTCAAAATTTTGTAAACTTCAATAAAAATTCCTTCCAAAATTATCCCTACAGAGTTAAATAACAATCCTAAAAAGTTTACTGGTTCCTTTCTTTCTCCTCTTTCTATCTCTGCCAAAGCAGTAGGTGTAGGATCAACAGTAATCCAGCCTAAAGGGTCAAGATAAACCTCAACCCAGGCATGAGCATTTTTTACCCTTACCTCATACATTCCAGTCCAAGGATTTAAATCTCCAGGTCCATATCCTGTAACAAGCCTACTAGGAACCCCTATAATCCTTGCCATAACTGCAAAGGCAGTGGCAAATTGTTCACAATATCCTTTCTTTACTTCAAACAGAAAATTATCCACAGCATCCTCGTTCTCAGGAAGAGGAGGTATGTCAAGAGAGTATTCATAGTTATTATCAAGATAATTTTTAATTGCCATTAATTTCTCCCAAGGAGTTTCATAGTTTTTTGTTATCTCAAAAGCAAGATTCACTACCCTTTGGGGAATATTAGGCAATCTCAAATAGTTTAAAAATCTATCCTTAGGTGGGACTTTTGCCTCTAATAATTCTCTCGTAGAGTAATAACTTTCCTGATAAAAACCTGTATATATAAGACCCTTAGGAAGTTCAAAGGGAGATCTGTATCCATCTTCTCCATCTTTAAAAATAACTGGGGAAGGATAGTAAAGCCTTTCTGTATCTTTTGGAATAAAGATTATATTACTCTGAAAATCTCTTTCAATAAAATAGGTAGCTCTTTGCAGATACTCTTCACCCCTTGCGTTTTCCTTTAAAACAAAGGGTTGGCTTACGGTATCTAAAGTCTTTACTTCCTCTCTACTTTGATACCATCCAAAACCATTGTAAGTATCAAAAGCAATTCCTCTATGATATATACCCCACGGAGTTAGAACTCTGAAAACAAGTGAAGAGGAAAGTTCTCCTCTCTGTCTTAAGTCAAGAAAAGGAGCAAAACCATAATATTCTTCAGGATTAAATTTTAAGGGTGGTATCTTCCTTCCTTCGGGAAGCTTATAAAGATTGCTAGCCTCAGCATAAGCTGATCTCAGATCACCCTGAAAATTGGTAAGCCTAGTTATTAATTGAGACATTATATCCTGTCTAAATCCCACTCTTATATTTTTAGGAATGAATGGAAAAACTAAAAAGCCCATAAGTAATACAAATAGGGTTATGGAAAATACATAACTAGGTATCAGCTTGTAATCATTCACCAAAATGAGAAACATAATTACACCAAAAAGAAAGAAGATAAGAAATACAAGATATATGGCCTCTCGAGCAAATATACCCGAAATAACCATAAGAATAATACTTATGAAGAAAGAAAAACCAAGATCAAGCCTCGTAGGGAGGTCAAAACTATGAATAGTATTGAGATTGACCAAAAAAGTAGCAAGAGGAATACGGGGATCAAAAGGATTTTTAATTAATTCAACAAAAAATTGTCTTAGAAGATATATCATGCCAAAAGTCATTAAAATCTTTAAAAAGATATTCCTTTCCTTCCTCCTGTAATAGCTAAATACAAATCCAACTATGGTTAAAAGAAACACTCCTGCAATATAAATTGAAGAAAGATTCAAAAAATACCAAACCGAAAAGAGAGAAACCAAAATAAGATAAAGGGTTATGCCTCTAAAAAGTATAGAATCCTCGACTACTTCTCTTTTTATAAGTTTAATTCTTTTCCTTTCCATAACCTTAAAGATTTTACTGCAAAAGAATTTCCATTTTCAACCTTGATTTGAAACAAGAAATAGGGAAAGAAACTCTTGAGGATCAAATTCTGGATCAAAAACAAAACCTCTAATTCTTTTACCTTCTCTTTTATGATATTCCACAATAATAACTTTATTAAGCTTAGTTCTTTCATACCAAAAGTTATAATTTAAAGAAAAGATTAGGTCATAGTCATAATCTTCAATAACAAAATCTTTTCTCTCTATAAGTTGAATCTCAGCTAAATACCTTCTCAAATCATCTAAAGAGTTAGGAATAAACTCCTCATCTTTTAAGTTCTTTATAGAGATTGGAATATTCAGAGAAAAAGCAGGAATAAGAAGGGAATGAACAAATCTCAAAAGCTGATCAAACTCATCTTCAGAAATAGAATCTTTTTTTTCCACCATATTGTCGATCAGAACTCTTAAAGATCCTTTTTTCAATTTTTCAAAATTTTTAGATAAAAGCTTTCCTTTTTTAGCAGAAGCTTTCCAAGCTACAATCTTTAAGGGATCTTGCGGTTGATAATCTCTTAGAGAATGAAATTCCTCTCCCACTACCGAGGGAAAGGAGAAAGAAGTTTTATTTCCTTCCCCATCCACAAGGTAAATTTCCTGAGGTAAAGGATAAAATAAAGGATATACATAACTTACCCCATTCACTCTATAGTTTTTACTCAGATAAAGTAGACCTAATGAGCCAGTAAATCTCAAATTTAGATTTTTTAGTGAAAATACTCCCCTCTTCTTAAAATGAAAATACAAAGCAATCTCCTTTTTCTCTTTTCCTCTCAATCCTCCAATAGGGGTTTTATTCTGAAGATTTATAAGGATTTGTCCCTTAGGAATCTTAGAATCATTTTCAAGGTAAATACCTATAAAATCGTATTCATTTTCCCTTACAAGAAGAGGCATTTGAACCTTTACTCTAAGATTCAAGGGCTGAAATATTATTTCAAGTAAATTTATCAAGTAAAGCCCCATAACAAAAGTTGAAAACAAAAGTATAGGCGTAGAGGAGACATTTAAGCCTATAAGATAAAGAACAATATCAAAAAAGATTAATAAATATCCTAAGGGAGTGAAATTAATATAGCTCACTATAATCTTACCTTTGGAATCTTCACTCTTTTTAAAACACCCCTTATTAACTCTTCTTTAAAAGCTCTTCCCATATTACTTCCTTCTTTAGGAATAACTCTATGAACCACCACAGGTATCACCATTTTTATAACATCTTCAGGGATAACGTAATCTCTCCCAGAAAGTAAAGCATAAGCCTGAGCACCTCTCATAATTGAGATGGATGCCCTCGGACCTGCTCCGAGAGAAAATAGTGAGTCATCTCGGGTCACATTAACAATATTCACAATATACCTCAAAATATCCCTATCAATATAAATCTCTTTTACCAAATCTTGGGCTTTAATCAGATCTTCTTTCTTCCACACAGGCTCGATTCTCTCTAAAGGATGCACTATTTTTTGTTCTTCAAGCATCTTTACCTCTTCTTCTAAAGGAAGGTAACCCATAGACAGAGAGATAAAAAATCTATCCAATTGTGATTCTGGAAGGGGATAAGTTCCAAAATGTTCCCTCGGGTTTTGTGTTGCTATTACCATAAAAGGCTTAGGAAGTTCGTAGGTAGTACCATCTATAGTTACTTTTCCTTCATCCATGGCCTCAAGAAGTCCAGCCTGAGTTCTTGGAGATGTTCTATTTATCTCATCGGCAAGGAGAATATTTGTAAAAATAGGTCCTGGCTTAAATTCAAATTCTAAGGTCTTAGGATTAAATACATTTACCCCAAGAACATCAGAAGGCATAGTGTCGGGAGTAAATTGGATTCTCCTAAAATCAAGCTCTATACTTTCTGCCAAAGATTTTGCAAGCACCGTCTTACCAACACCAGGTACATCCTCCAGCAAAACATTACCTCTACTTAACAAAGCCACAATTACATAATCAATTACCTCATCTTTTCCCACAATGACTTTTTTAATGTTTTCCCTCAAAACTTGAAGTTTCTCCGTTATTTCACTTATAAAAGTTTTCATCTTATCTTCTTAACCTCTTCTTATGGTTTTTATCATATGTCTAATAACAGCAAAAATTCCACCAACGGTCAAAACAAAATTAAATACATTCAGATAAAATTCAAAGGGGAAAAACCATTTAGAAAAGTAATGAATAAAAACAATTATCTCAAGGATCAACCCCATAAATAAAATTACTAGTACTCCTCTGTAAAAATCCATTTTCTTAAACCTCCATTACATTTCTAAGGATATTTTACATCAATTTTTTAACTTCTTTAACGCCCTCCTCTTATAGACTTTAACACTACTTCTTGATATTCCTAAGTATTTCGCAATCTCCCTTTCACTATACCTTGAATAGAAAATTAAAATAATTATCTGTTTCTCCCTTTTTGATAGCTTAGAAAAGTCTATAAACTTTGTATTTTCTTCCTCAGAAATACCATAAGCTACATCCTCTTCTTCTAATTCCAAATTAAACTCTACTCCCCTTAGTTTTTCCCTTATCCTTAAAAGAGCATAATAAAGAGATTTCTTAACATACCCTGAAAGATTACCCTTTTGAGGATCATACCTTCGCAAGATTTCCAAAAGAGCTAACTCACCCTCTTGCTTAAAATCCCCAAAATCAATTTCAGGGATATAAAGCATTCTTAAATATTTAAAAAGAATAGGTCTGTAAGCTAAAAATAAAACTTCCTCTTCCATTGTCCCCTTCCTCCGATGTTTTTTATATATTATATTTACTTATAGTAAAATTTTCAAGCATAAATTTTTATTTTAGTAAAATTACCCCCAAAAATCAAAATAATACATAAAGTGATATAATTTATTGAAAAGAATTAGAAGGGAGGATAAAAATTGATATTAAGTGACAGAGATATAAAAAAATACCTTGAAGAAGGAAAATTAGTAATCCATCCCATAGATGATCCCCAAAAACAAATTCAACCCTCTTCGGTAGATTTAAGACTTGGAAATAGTTTTCTCCATTTCAAGGTTGAAGGAAGAGCATATATTGACCCAACTCAAGATAGTCCCCAAGAACTCATGGAGATTATAGAAATAGAAGAAGGAAAACCTTTTTTTTTAAGACCTGGAGAATTTGTACTAGGCACTACCATCGAAACAGTAAAACTCCCCGATGACCTTGTAGCAAGGGTCGATGGAAGATCAAGTTTGGGAAGACTTGGAATAATAGTACATGCTACTGCTGGATACGTAGATCCTGGTTTTTGTGGACAAATCACTTTAGAACTTTCAAATATCAATAGAGTACCCGTAGCTCTCTACCCTGGAATGAGAATATGTCAAATATCTTTTTACAAGTTAAGCTCCCCTGCAGAAACTCCATACTATAAAAAGGCTGGAAGTAAATACCATAATCAAAAGGGACCAACAGCGAGTAGGCTTAATATAGATTTTTGTAAAAAGGAGGAAAAATAAAATGGAATGGAAAAAAGTGAGTTTTGGTAAGAGAGAACTTTGCTATGAGATTACTTTAAATGGGATGAAAATGATAGTTACAGCAGATGTAGGGCCAAGGATAATCTTCTTTGGCTTTGAAAAGGGTGAAAATGTACTATTTCATGATGCAGAAGAAAAATTAGCTATAGGAGAAATGAAACTTTATGGTGGACACAGATTCTGGGTATCTCCTGAAACTAAGTTTACTTATTCTGTTGACAACAGCCCCTGCAAGGTAGTTGAAGAAAAAGACAAAATCAGTTTTACATCCTACGATCCTGTAACAGAAATAGAGAAGACTTTAACAATTTTACAAAGAAATGGTAGATTTGTAGTAAGGCATGTCCTTGTAAATAAAGGAAACCTACTCTATCAAGGTGCCATATGGGCATTAACATGTATTCCTCCTAAAAAAGGAATCATCTTTTTACCTTGGGGAACTACAGGGGATTGGAAACTCAAAAAGATAGTCTATTGGCAAAGGTGGGCAGGAGAAGCCACTACCGACGTAAAAAGTTCTCAGTTTGTGCCTGAAGATGACTTATTCTTAATTTATCCCTCTGGAGAAACAGGAAAGGTCGGAACTACAGGATATGAAGGTTTTGTAGGAGTTACTACCGAAAACTACACCTTTATCAAGAAATTCAACTTCATAGAAGGAGCTTTATATCCCGATGATAATTGTGCTATACAAGTCTACACTTCAGAGAATTTCTGTGAATTAGAGACTCTAAGTCCAATTTATACCTTCAATCCAGGAATTTCTTATATACATGATGAAGAGTGGATACTTTTACCCCATAAAGTAGATCCAAAAAAAGGAGAAGAGATTAGGAAATATCTATGAACAACAAATTTATAATTATACTTTTTGGAGGATTAGGTGACTTAGCTAAAAATAAGATATATCCAGTACTATATAGCTTATTTAAGAAATACAGGTTACTAAACTGTACAAAAATAATCTCTACAGGAAGAAGACCTAATATAGGGAAAGAAGAATTTCTTAAGATATTAGAGAACTCTATAAAAACTCACGATGAAAATTTCTTTTCCTTATTTGATTTTGTAAGATTTGATTTAGAAAAAGAGGAGGAATATAACAATCTCAAAAACATACTATCCAATTTTAAAGAGGAGGAATTTATATTTTACTTAGCCACACCTCCTACTACCTTTGAAACTATAATAAAAAATTTGGGAGACTTTTTAAAAGCCTTCCCCAACAAGAGAAAAATTGTTATAGAAAAACCCTTTGGATATGATCTCTACTCAGCTCAAAAACTTAACAGATTAATAAAAGATTATTTTAAAGAAGAAGAAATCTATCGTATTGATCACTTTTTAGGAAAAGAAACTGTACAAAATATTTTTGGACTTAGATTCTCAAATATTATTTTTGAAGGTATATGGAACAGGAATTTTATTGATCATATTCAAATTTCAGCTCTGGAAGATATAGGAGTAGAAGGAAGGCTTGGATATTATGATAAAGTAGGAGCCTTGAGAGATATGATTCAAAATCACCTAATTCAAATATTATCAATCGTAGCCATGGAGCCCCCTTGTTGTATTAAAGAAAAAGAGATAAGAGATGAAAAAGTAAAAGTTCTAAAAAGTATAAGAGAAATAAAAGCAGAAGAGGTACCCCTCTATGCCGTAAGAGGACAATACGAAGGCTATTTAAAAGATGAGGGGATATCCCAATCAAATACAGAGACTTACGCAGCAGTAAAATTCTTCATAGAAAACCTAAGGTGGGATGGTGTGCCTTTCTATCTCAGAACAGGGAAAAAATTAAAAAGAAAAGAAACCTCAGTAATAATTGTTTTCAAAAAAATACCAGGATTATTTTCTAAAATTCTCGACTGCATGCCTCAAGAAGATACAATAGGGTTTAAAATTGCTCCCGAAAACAAAATTATATTAAACTTTCAATTACGTCCCTTAGGAGGAAACATGTTATCTTGCCCAGTATCTACAAAAATGGAATGGACAGGCCCTAATATAGAGGCTTATGAAACATTATTTATAGATATCATTGAAGGAGATCAAAGCCTCTTCATAAGAGAAGATGAGATAGAAAAATCATGGGAAATTGTCCAACCAATATTAGATTTCTGGAAAGAAGATCCTAATATACCCATATATCCTCAGGGATCTTGGGGGCCTAAAGAGGCAGAAGAATTAATCAGAAGAGATGGAAGAGAATGGAGATATATAGATGAGTAAGATAAAAAAGATCTCCTTTAAAGTAAATTCCTATGAATATATAAAGCCTTTTCGTATAGCTCCTGGAACATCTTTGTCCACTAATAATTTAGAAGTAATATTAGAAACTGAGGAGGGATACGTAGGGTTTGGAGAAGCAACTCCATCCTTTAGAGTAACAGGGGAAAGAATAGAAGCTCTTATACCCTTAGAAAGCCCTATTAATGAACTGTTAAAAGGAAAAGATACAAAAAATTTTAGGCGACTTTTTGAATTAATAGACAAATTTTTTGCCTTTCCAAGCTTAAAGACAGCCTTACAGTATGCAATTCTTGATGCCTTAAGTGAAGAGATAAAGTTACCAGTGTATCAAATATTAGGCGGAGGAAAGGAAGAGATAGAAACAGACAAAACTGTAAGTGTTGGAAGTATAGAGGAAAGGGTCAAAGAAGCAGAAGAAATCTTTAAAGAAGGTTTCCGAGTGATAAAGATAAAAGTTGGGTTGAACCTATATGAAGATATAGAAGCTATGGAGGAAATAGCCAAAAGAACAAAAGGCGCAACTTATATTGTAGATGCAAACACTGCTTATACTCCCAAACAAGCTTTAATCTTTACTAAGGAACTATACAAAAGAGGCATAGATATTGCTTTATTAGAACAACCAGTCTCAGCCCATGACTTAGAAGGGTTAAAATATGTAAGATTCAATTCTGCCTTTCCCATAGCTGGTGATGAGAGCATAAAAAATAGATATGATGCATTAAGAGCCATAAAAATGGAAGCTGTAGATTATATAAACATAAAACTTATGAAATGTGGTATCTCTGATGCTCTATCTATGGTAGAGCTGGCAAATACTGCCAATATAAAACTTATGATAGGATGTATGGGAGAATCGAGCCTTGGAATAAACCAAAGCATACACTTTTCAGCAGGTCTTGGAGTTTTCGAATTTCATGACTTAGACAGTGCTTTAATGATAAAAGAAGATAAGTTTAGAGGCAAATACAGGATAAAAATTCCATATTATATCCCTAATTGAGTAGGCAACAAACAATTAAGATTAATATATATTATGTTATAATATATATAGCGTTTCAAAACAAAACTCATAGAAGGGGGTGAAACAATGAAAGCAATAGTACTTGCTGGAGGAAAAGGAACAAGACTTTGGCCTCTTTCCAGAGAAAAATTTTCAAAACAATTTATAAAATTATTGCCAGACAAATCTTTATTAGAAGGGACTTATGAAAGACTTATAGGATTTTTTAAACCAGAGGATATTTTAACAATAACCAACAAAGAATACTTCTATTTTGTAAAAAGTATTACTGATAAATTTTCAAAGAGTATGAGCAATAATATTCTTCTGGAGCCAGTAGGAAAAAATACAGCACCTGCAGTAGCCCTCTCCCTAAAATATATCTTAGAAAGGATTAAAGGAACAAGTGATGAGGAAGTTTTCATTTTTCCCTCAGATCATCTTATAGAACCTCAAGAAAAATTTATTGAATATCTCAATAAGGGACTTTCTGCTATTAGGTCAGACTTTATTACTACCTTTGGAATAAAACCTACAAAACCTGAGACGGGATACGGATATATTAAAGCAGGAGAAAATATGGGAGATTTCTATAAAGTTGAAAAATTTATAGAAAAACCCTCTTTAGAGCTTGCAGAAAAATTCCTTCAGGAAGGAAATTATTTTTGGAATGCAGGAATTTTTGGGTTTAAAATTTCGGTAATGTTAGAAGAATTTGAAAAATACCAAGAAGAAATATACACACTAATTACGAAAAGAAGTTATAAAGAGGTCTTAGAAAACTTCCACAAAATACCATCCATATCTATAGATTATGCTATTGCTGAAAAATCTGATAAGGTTGCTGTGGTTCCTATGGAACTTACTTGGAGTGATCTTGGCTCTTGGGATTCTTTCTATGAAGTTAAAGAAAAAGACCCCAACGGCAATGTTTTATTGGGAGATGTGTACGCAATAAATACAAAAAACTCTCTTATATTCAGTAATAAAAGACTCATTGGAACCATAGGAATTGAAGATGCTATTGTGGTAGAAACGGACGATGCTATACTCATAAGTAAAAGGGGAAGTGGGCAGGAAGTGAAGAAACTTCTTGAAATTCTTGAAAGTGAAAGAAGAAACGAGATAATTTACCACACAGAAGTTTATAGACCATGGGGTATGTATAAACTCCTAGAAAAAAATGGAGATTACATAATAAGAAAGCTTACCATAAAAGAGGGTGCTTCTCTCACTTGCCATCTTCATAGAAATAGAACAGAACACTGGATAGTACTAAAGGGTGTTGCTGAAGCAGAAATTGAAAATCGCAAATATTACGTATATGAAGGAGAAAGTATATTTGTACCAAAAGGAAAACCCCATCAGTTAAAGAATGCTGGAGACACACCCTTAGAGATCATTGAAATTCAAAGTGGTGAAATCTTAAGTGAAGATGATATCGAAATCTTTACAAAAGATGAGGAAGAGTTAGAAGAAAAATTAAGGTAGGGAGAAAGAACTCCCTACCTTAACAAAGCCTTTTCTCTTTTTGTATTCACTTCATAAAACTCTTGAGCAATATTTACACAATGATCGCCTATTCTTTCAAGATCTATAAGAAGATCACTAAAAATTAAGCCTGCTATAGGATTACAAATACCTTTTTTCATTCTCTCTATATGCCCCTCTTTTGAAGCCCTCACTTTATAATCAATCCTTTCCTCCCTTTGGAGAACTGCATCAAGATGATCAGCAGTACTATTTTTTATCATTTCAAAGGAATCTCTAATATTATCATGGATAAGTTTTCTTAATTCATCTAAATCCTTCCAAGCATACTCAGTAAACTCAATTCTCTCAGAATTCTTAGCCTCAACTTTCTCCATAACATTGGTAAGATGATCAGCAATTCTCTCCACATCATCAACTGCCCTCAATATAGCATTGAGCTCTTTTGCTTCTCCCTCAGACAAAGAATCGGTGGAAAGTTGAGTGAGATAATTTATTAAAGAAGCCTTCAATCCATCAGTTATATCCTCAATGGTTAATATATCCTTGTAATGCTGAGCACTATTTTGAAATAAAGAGTCCATAGTGAGTTTATACATCTCATCCACAAGATCACACATTCTAATCAGCTCATTCTTAGCAGCCTCAAGAGCTGCAGAAGGAGTATTTAAAAGTTGAGGCTTAAGAAAAGAAGCCTCTCTTCTATAAATTTTCTCTTCTCCAGGCAGGATTCTCCTTATAATACTTGCATATTGCTTTGTAAAGAAGATCCATATGAATGCCCAGGTTACATTAAAAAGGGTATGAGCATTAGCAACCTGCCTTGCCACATCGGAAGAGGTAAGAGAAACAATTCTTTCAAAACCCCTCAAAAATGGAAAGATCAGAATTACTCCTATAACGTTAAAAAACAAATGAGCAAGAGCAGCCCTCTTTGCAGAAAGACTAGTCCCAATAGAGGCAAGAAGCGCAGTAACACAGGTGCCAATATTTGCACCTAATATTACAGGCACAGCAGATGCCAAATCAATAGCTCCCTTTGACGCAAGAGCCACAACAATACTTGTAGTAACACTACTACTTTGAATAATTGCAGTAATACCTGCTCCCGTAAGTATCCCTAAGATAGGATATTTGCCCATAGAGATTATTGCATTATGAAAAGGCTCCCAGCTCCTTAAAGCATGTAAAGAAGAGTCCATTAAAGAAATACCCATAAAGATCATACCAAAACCAATTATAGCTTCTCCCACACTTTTTATATACTTTCTCTTCCCTGCAAAAAGTAAAATAAAACCTAAAAATAAAAAGTATGGAGCAACATCAGTTAGTTTAAAAGCAACCAATTGAGCAGTTATGGTTGTTCCTATATTCGCTCCAAATATGATACCAAGAGCACCTTCCAAGCTTAAAAGTCCTGCATTTACAAAGGCTACAGTCAAAACCGTAACTGCACTACTACTTTGTACTATAGCCGTTACAAGAGTACCAATAACAAGTCCCCTAAAAGGAGAAGAGTTTAATCTCTCAAAGATAGAACGGAGTTTTGACCCAACTGCCTTTTCAAGACCTGAGCTCATCTGGAGGATACCGTAGAGGAAAAGGCTCAATCCACCCAAAAGGAGGCCTACTTCTTTGTAAGTTAAAGGAAAACCACTCATATCTCAGTCTCCCTTTATTAGATTTAGTACCAAAGCTATTATACCATTAATAAATCACCTTCCTTTATTTTTAATCTATTTTTAATCTAATTTAATATTCTTTTAACCTTTACAATCTATAACCTTCCCACAACACTTTAAGAGGTACATACTTTCGATTGTAATAGGGAGATCTTTTCAAGAGAATATATCTAACAGTAGGCCTGAAGAGCTTTATAAAAAATATCTTATATCCTAAAGCCCTTTTTACATCTTCCACATAATCCTCAATAGTTCTTCTTTGATAATGAAGCAATTCTTCGCTTTCTGTAGTATCCATCCAATCAGTGGCAAAAGGTACATTTGAAAAAGCCTCTTCAGGAAGCATTCCAACTCCAATTCCTTCAAGGACCTTCTCTAATATATCCCTATAGTAATACCAACATCTTGGGCCACCACCTATAAGAAGAATCCTACCCCATATATCCTCGCTTCTTACTCCCTTTGCAATGGCATAGCCTACATCCTTAGTATGTACATATTCCATTCTATTACTTAATGGTACATCAAACATTCCCTTATCAAGCTTTAAATTCACAGGAAGCGATGCTGCAAGTCTGTATATACACCAAGTTAAATTTGAGTTTTTTATTAAATTCTCACATTCTACCTTATGTCGAGAATAGTGCTCTGGAGGATTTACAGGATCACTCACTTTTCTTGGAGGCTCCAAATGCTGAGTTAATCCAAAAACATGTACTGAAGATGTAAAGATAAGCTTCTTAGGTGAAGGTAATTCTTCCATGGCTTTTATCAAATTTTTTGTACCTATTACATTAACTTTGTATGCTATATCTGGGACATTTTCAGATTCAAGGCCTGTTGCAGAAAGTTTAGGAATAATAAAGGCAAGATGAACAACCACATCTTGATCTTCAAGGGCTTTTTTAATATCTTCTATATTAGTAATATTTCCCCAAAACACCTCAATACTATCCCCATATAACTTCTTCAATCTTTTAAAAATCTTTACATTTTTCTTAGTCTTTATATCAAAACATCTTACTTTATCCCCCTGATTAATTAACTCATAAATAGCACTCTGTCCTATATTTCCAAAGGCACCTGTAACTAAAACTCTCATATTAAAAACCTCCTTTTTCTACACCTGAAATAATTAACTTAATACCTTCTCTTCCAACCTTCTCCCAATTCTCATCTTCATCAAAGATCTGCTGAAGAATAGTTCCAATAGAGAAAGAAATCAGAATACGAGAGACTATATTAGGATCCATATCTTTAAAATTTCCTTCCTTTATACCTTTTTCAATTAAAAGAGTGAAATATTCTTTATATTTTCTAAAATAATCTCTAAGTTTTTTAAGTATCTCCTCATCCTTTATGCCTTGCCTTAAGAATTCTAAAAACAAGAAAAATTTCTCCTTCGACTCCTTAAATATATCCCCAAATAGCTCAGACATCTTCATTATTCCTGAAGAAATATTTTCAGTATCTATTAGATATTGGTCAATCTTTACAGAAAGATCAGAAAGCCAACGATCTAAGATCTCAAGAAAAAAGACCTCTTTATTAGGAAAATAATGAAAAAATGCACCTTTGCTTACCCCAGCCATCTCACATATATCCGATATACTTGTGGCATCATATCCTTTCTGAGAAAAAAGTTTTTCTCCACTAAGCAATAACCTACTTTTTGTATCAAGTTCCACTATCTAACCTCCTTACATACCAACCAGTCGGTATGGAAATATTATAACAAAAATTTTTGTCTTAAACCACATTTTTTAAATAAAACTTCACATAAAAATCTTTACTTTCATAAATTTTTGATTAATAATACTAATATGAAAAGTATGATTAAGGAGGTAATTTAAGTAAATGAAAAGGAAAATCTATGGAATAGCTACCTTAAGTGAAAGAGGACAGATTGTTATTCCTCAGGAGGCAAGAGAGGATTTGGGTTTAAAGCCAGGAGATAAATTAATTGTTATGAGTTTTGGCCCTAAAAATACTTTAATGCTTGTAAAATCTGACTCTCTATTAGAAATGTTCTCAGAACTTACCAAAGAACTTTCAGAATTAGAAAAATTTATATCCAGTATTAAGGAGGTAGAAAAAGATGAAGGTAATTGAAGTAAAGGATCTGGCAAAAACTTATTATACACCCTTTGGAAGCATAGAAGCAGTAAAAGGGATATCCTTCGAGGTAGAAGAGGGAGAAATTTTTGGATTTCTTGGTCCCAACGGTGCAGGAAAAAGTACCACTATAATGATGTTAACAACTCTATTAGGGCCTACAAGAGGTACAGCAAAGATCTTAGGATATGATATAGTTCATCAACCCAATGAAGTTAGAAGAGTTATAGGTTATGTATCCCAAGATCTTACAGTAGATGATACCCTCACAGGATGGGAAAATATGTATCTTCAAGGAAGGTTCTATCACCTGCCTAAGGATGTGATCAAACAAAGATCTGAAGAACTATTAAAACTATTAAGGCTCTATGAAAGAGCAAAGGACAAAGCAGAAACATATTCAGGGGGAATGAGAAAAAGGCTTGATATAGCTATGGGGCTTATTCACAGACCAAAAATTCTCTTCCTTGATGAGCCTACCCTTGGACTTGATGTCCAAACAAGACAAGATATATGGGAGTATGTACAAAAAATAAGAAAAGAAAATGGTATGACTATATTTTTAACAACCCATTATATGGAAGAGGCAGACTCATTGTGTGATCGTATTGCCATAATAGACAAGGGAGAGATAAAAGCTCTTGATACTCCAAGAAGATTAAAAGATTCCATAGGGGGAGATCTCATCTCCCTAAGAATCTCTAATGATAGTCCAGAACAAATCTCTCAATTTCTTGAAAAAGTCAAAAATCTTGAGCAAGTTAAAAATATAACCTCCCAAGATGGAAGGTATACTATTGTTGCCTCTAATGCAGAAAAACTTATACCAGTAATATTTTCTATTGCTTACGAATCTAATATTAATATTTCATCCATAACTATGAAAAAACCATCTCTTTATGATGTTTATCTTGCCTATACAGGTAGAGAATTTAGAGATGAAGAAGGATCAAAAGAAGATGCCATGAGAATAAGAAGATTAGTAAGGAGGACGAGATAATGAGGACACTAATGTATGATACTTATTCTGTAATGTGGAGAGAGCTAAAACATTGGATGGATCAAAAAGTAAGGATCTTAGTATCCATATTCCAACCTTTAGTTTGGCTTGCCCTTATGGGAAATGTGATGTCAAAACTTACTGACAATCCCTTTGGAAGACAAGCCTTTGGTGGAGCAAGTTATCTTTCCTTTATGACCCCTGGAATAATCGTTATGACCTCCCTTTTTGGTGGCATTTTTGGGGGAATCTCAGTAGTATGGGATAGAAGATGGGGATATTTAAACAAGATGCTTGCAGCCCCTATTTCAAGAACAGCAATACCCCTTGGGAAGATGCTTGCTACAGCAATACAAGGAGCATTTCAGGCTCTTATCATAATCATAATTGCATCCCTTTTTGGAGTAGAATTTGCCACAGGGATTCCAGGCATAATTATAATAATCCTCTTAGCAGCATGTTTTAATTTCACTATGGCAGGATTCTCCATAGCTATAGCTTCAAGAATTAAAACTATGGAAGTTTTGACTGCTGTAATAAACTTTCTTACAATGCCTCTAATGTTTTCCAGCAGTGCTATGTTCCCAATAAACGTCATGCCCGATTGGTTAGCTACCATCGCAAGATGGAATCCTATAACCTATGTGGTAAATCCATTAAGAACCCTTGTAATAAGTGGATGGGAAACAGGAGATCTCATAAAAGGATTTTTATATATACTTTTCCTTGCAATGTTAATGCTCTTTATCGCAAGGCACGAATTCAAAAGAAGTATTGCATAAGGAGGGGAATTTTCCCCTCCTTTTTTATAAAACCTTATATATTTCTCCTAACTTCTTTATTTCCTCTCTAATCTCATTCCTCAAGGATTCTGGCTCTAAAACTTCGGCATGCTTTCCATATCCCATAACCCATCTTTTAATCTCATCTCTGTTAGCAACAATTTCATAAATTATACTTCCATCGGGAAGCTCTTCTATGCTTTGAGTCTCATGCCAAATCCTTTCCTTTATCCAGCGAGCCTGATATGGATCAAACTTTATCCTTATTTTCTCTACATCTCCCTTGTTTATCCTAAAAGCAGACTTTATATACTCATAAACATCAAAATCTCTTGGTTTTTTAAACTCATAACTTGTCTCCCTTATACTCTTTATCCTATCAAGAGCAAAATCTCTTATCTCCTTTCTCAAATGGCAATACCCACAAAAATACCAGACTCCTTCAAAGTTATAGAGATGATAAGGATCAACTCTCCTTTCTGCAACCTGATCAGAAGAAAAAGAATGATACTCTATTATAATGCTTTTTTTATCCCTTATTGCTTTTAATATTTTCACAAATTTATCCCTTACATCCACCTTTGGCTTTATAAAAGCAAAGGGAATAGATAAGGCATTCTCTATTGCTTCTGCCGGAATAACATTAGCATCTCTAAGAAATAGTTCCAACTTATCCTTTAAACCTTCAAAATCCTTTTCCAGATCTGTACCTTTAAACTGATGTAAAATAGTTGCGGTAATTAAAAGAGATAAAACCTCTCCTTCCGTAAGCTTAGGAAAGGGGAATTCAGCCTTTGAATAAAGATAATAACCCCCTTTAGCTTTACTATAGGCAATAGGCATCCTAAAGTCATCTCTCAAAGTTCTTATATCCCTTTTTATAGTCCTAACACTGGTGTTTCCAAATTCCCTACTTATAATTCTTGTTATCTCTTCTAAGCTAATATATTTATTATCTTTAATCAAAGAGAAAATCCTATATATCCTTGGAAACATCTTTCTAAAGGCAAGCTTTCTGTTACTGCTCATAGTTTTACTCATAGGTTTAAAAGCCCCCTTCTCAGAAAGTCTAAGGCATTTATGGTAGTGTATAATCTAATTCTATTTCTGTCTCCACTTAGTCTTAATTCTTTATATGATAATTCTCCCCTTATGTAAAGCCCTATATAAACAAGGCCAACCGGCTTTTCTGGTGTACCACCTTCAGGGCCTGCAATACCTGTAGCCGAAAGCCCAATATCTGTCCCCATTTTTTGGGCCACACCCTCTGCCATCTTCATTGCACATTGGGAACTTACAGCACCATATTTCTCAATAATTTCTCTTGGAACATTTAATTCTCTGATTTTAATCTCATTATCATAGGCCACTAAACTTCCCTTAAAAAATTTCGAAACCCCTGGGACATTTACAAGCCTTGCTGAAATAAGACCTCCAGTGCAAGACTCTGCAATAGAAATTGTAAGGCTCTTTTTGGAGAGCAAATCAACTACCACCTCTTCAAGAGAAGTTTCACCCTCACCGTAGATATAATCCCCAAGTCTTTTTCTAATTTCTTCAACTACCCTTTCAATCATTTTTTCTGCTTCCTCTTTGGTATCAGCACGTGCTGTTACTCTCAAAATTGCCTCTCCCTCTTTTGCATAAGGAGCAATGGTAGGATTAGTCTGAGTCTTTATTAAGTCTTTTACCTTTTCCTCCATAAAACTTTCTCCAATACCACATACCCTAAGAACACGAGAATGTATAATTCCAGAAGAAAAGGACAAAAGATAAGGAACAACATAGGTTTCAAACATAGGAATCATTTCCTTAGGAGGACCAGGAAGAAGTATCAAAATCTTATTCCCTTCCTCCAATATAATTCCAGGCGCAGTTCCCCAATCATTTGGGATTACTCTGCTTCCCTCTACTATATATGCCTGCTTAATATTCCCTTCCGTCAAAGCAAGTCCTCTTTTTTCAAAAAATTCTTTTATCCTCTTTAGAGATTCTTCGTGAAGCACAAGCTTCTTATTAAAAAACTCGGCAGAAACTTCTTTTGTTAAATCATCCTGAGTGGGGCCAAGCCCCCCTGTAGCAATAACCATATCGCTTCTTGAAAAGGCAATTTCTAACGCTTTTTTTAATCTTTCAGGATTATCTCCTACCGTAGTATGGAAATAAACAGGAATACCAAGCTCTGCAAGCCTCCTTGATAAATATTGAGAATTCGTATTTAAGATATCTCCAAGAAGAAGTTCTGTACCTACAGATAATATTTCACACCTCATTATTCCGTCATCCTTTCTAAGCTTTTTGTATTAACTAAATAAAAATGATATCATTTAATAAATAGAGTTTAAAATATAAAATTTTTTATGAAGGAAGAAAAAATTTTTAAATATTTAGAGATAATTAGAAAAATAAAAGAAGAAGAGAAAAACTTCATAAATATAGAAGATTTTACAGCCCATATTCAATCTATCTTAAAAGAACTCTCTCTAAAAATATCATTTGCTCAAAATAAGATAAGTATATCACCAGAAACACACGAAACTTCAAAAGAAGATCAACTTCTCATTAATATAATAGCTGAAGATATAAACCAATTTTTAGAGAATAAAAATTCTCTAAATTTATTTAACGAATTAGCCATCTCTCTGATTGAGCAAAAAAGCCTAAAAGATTTATTAGACCATATCTTGATAGAATTAGAGAAGATAATTCCTTATACTTCTGCCAACATTGCTCTATTAGAAAATGATACCCTTAACTACCTCTCCTTCCGAGGATACGAAAAATATCACGTAGAAAATTTTATGAAAAATTTTAAGCCAGATAAAAACTTTCTTTATACATTAAAAACTGTCATAGATACCAGAAAACCTCTACTAATAGAAAATACTGATGAATATCCATATTGGGTATTTATCCCCGAAACTCAATGGATAAAATCCCATCTTATGATTCCAATTATATACAATAATCAACTCTTAGGCTTAATAAGTTTTGATTCTGATAAGCCATACGGTTTTAGTGAAGACACCATCAAAAAAGTATCTTCCATGCTTCCTCTTCTTGGAGTAGCTTTAGAAAATGCAAAACTCTATGACGAGCTAAAAAGAGAACTTGAGGAAAGAATAGCTACCGAAGAAAAATACAAAAGATCTTTTTACCAAATTGTAAAACTTGCATCAGATATTGTAGAAATGAAAGATTCTTATACTGCAGGGCATCAAAAAAGAGTGGCAAAAATATCGGTGCTAATTGGAAAAACCTTAGGATTCTCTCAAGATAAGATAAGAATTTTAGCTATTAGCTCTTTACTTCACGACATTGGTAAAATTGCTATTCCCTCAGAAATATTAAATAAACCTTCTGTTTTAACTCCATTAGAAAGAAAATTTGTCAACATGCATCCCGAAATAGGTTATAACCTTTTAAAGAAAATTGAAATCGTTAAAGATATTGCGCCCATCGTATATCAACATCATGAGAGAATAAATGGCTCTGGATACCCTAAAGGCTTAAAAGGAGAAGAGATAGTTTTAGAAGCAAGAATAATAGGAGTGGCAGATGTATTTGAAGCTATGACCTCTCACAGACCCTATCGCCCTGCCCTCTCTATGGATTTAGCAATAAAAGAGCTTGAGGAAAATAAAGGCACTCTTTATGATCCCAATATAGTAGATGCACTCTTAAAAGTTATAAAAGAAGGGAGGATTAATCTATGAATATAAAAGAAGATATCAAAGAAATTATGCCTGAAGTTATAAATATTAGAAGAGATCTTCATATGTATCCAGAACTGGGATTTCAGGAATATAGAACCTCAGAAGTAATATCAAATTATCTTGAAAAGTTAGGGCTTGAGGTAAGAAGAAACATTGCTAAAACAGGTGTATTAGGTATATTAAGAGGAAAGGAAGAGGGAAAAACTATACTCCTTAGAGCGGACATTGATGCCCTACCTTTAGAAGAGCTAAACAATGTGCCCTATAAATCAAAAAATAAAGGAATAATGCATGCCTGTGGACACGATGGCCACACTGCCATATTGCTTGGAACTGCCAAAATTTTGGCAAAGTATAAGGAACAATTAAAAGGAACCGTTAAATTTGCCTTTCAACCTGCGGAAGAATTACCTCCAGGTGGTGCTGAACCAATGATAAAAGAAGGCATATTAGAAAATCCTTATGTGGACAAAGTATATGCCCTCCATCTTGCTAATCATATCCCTATTGGAAAGATTGGCGTTAGAAAAGGACTTTTCTGTGCCCAAGCCGATGCCTTCACTATTAAAGTAAAGGGAAAGGGAGGACATGGATCTGCACCTGATAAATGCATTGATCCTCTAATTATATCCACCTATATTGTACAGGCATTACAGGAAATTCCAGCAAGAGAAATTGATCCTTACACACCTTTTGTATTAAGTGTATGTAAGATACAAAGCGGAAATGCTTTTAATATCATTCCTGAAGAAGCAGAGATACAAGGAACTGTAAGAAGTTTTGATAAAAATCTTGCAGAGTCAGTGGCAAAAAGGATAGAAAAAATATCCCAAAACATTGCCGAAGCCTTTAGGGGCAAAGTAGAGCTTGAATATCAATTTGGATATCCGCCAGGAAAAAATAACGAAGAGGAAGCAGAATTTGTAAAGAAGATAGCAGAAGAAATAGTAGGGAAAGACAATGTAATAGAAGAAAAACCATCTATGGGAGGAGAAGATTTCTCTTATTTTTTAGAGGAAAGACCAGGAGCCATGTTTTGGCTTGGATCAGGCAATGAAGAGAAGGGCTTAAATCATCCCCATCATTCTCCTTATTTTGATTTTGATGAGAATGCCATGGCCATAGGTATAGAAATGTTTGTTAGAATAGTATTAGAAAATCTGTTATAATTTTTCTTACCAAAACTGAAGAAAAGGAGGGAGCAAAATATATGATAATCTTAGATAAAACCATATTCAGAATGTATGATATCCGAGGAGAAGTTCCAAAGAATCTAAATAAAGATGTGGCAAGAATAATTGGAAAGGCTTATGCAGTATTTATAAGAAAAAGAATCAATAAAGAAAACCTTACAATCTCTGTAGGAAGAGATGCTAGAATTTCTTCAAAAGAACTTTCCGAAGGCCTAATTGAAGGATTAAGAAGCTCAGGGATAAACGTAATTGACATAGGTTTATGTCCTACTCCTCTACTCTACTTCTCTCTCTTTACCCTTCCTGTGGATGGAGGAATAATGATCACTGGAAGCCACAACCCACCACAATTTAATGGCATGAAAATCTGTGTGGGTAAAGAAACCATATATGGTCCCTTAATTCAAGAGTTATACGAGATTGCAGTAAATATTAAAGATGAAACTTCAACAAAAGAAGGAAGTTATGAAACTTATGATATCATCTCAGCTTACAAAGAATTTCTTATAAAAGAGTTCCAAAACTCTGCTATAACAAGACTCCCTCAAGGTACAATAAAGCTTGTAATAGATTCTGGAAACGGTTGTGGAGGACTTGTAGTTCCCGATGTTTTGAGAAAGCTTGGAGTTAATGTGATAGATCTTTTCTCAGAACCCGATGGAAATTTTCCCAATCACCATCCAGACCCAACAGTGATTGAGACTCTAAAAACCCTAAGAGAGACAGTGATAAAAGAAAAAGCAGATTTTGGAGTTGCCTATGACGGAGACGCAGACAGAATTGGAGTTGTGGATGAAAAAGCAGAAATCGTGTATGGAGATAGACTTGCCTATATCTTTGCCAAGGGAATATTAAAAGAAAACCCTGGAGCTAAAATTATAGGAGAAGTAAAATGCTCAAAATTCCTCTTTGAAGGTATAGAAAAATTAGGAGGAATTCCCGTACTCTCACCAGTAGGACACTCCCTGATAAAAAAGAAATTAAGAGAAGAAAATGCCCTTTTTGCAGGAGAGATGAGTGGTCATATATTTTTCAATGATAGATTCTTTGGATATGATGATGCTATCTATGCTACCATGAGGCTTGTAGAACTTTATGCTATAGAAAAACTCCAAAATCCTAATTTTGTATTTTCAGATTTCCTGAAAGAATTTCCAAAAGTATATGCATCTCCTGAGATTAGGGTACATTGTAGCGAAGAAAAGAAATTTGAGATTATAAAAAACTTCTTTGATAAACTAAAGGAAAAATATCCAGAAATTGCCAATAGAGTTCAAAAAGTCATAACCATAGACGGTGTAAGATTAGAGTTTGATGATGGATGGGCTCTTGCAAGAGCAAGCAATACTGAACCCGTAATTGTATTAAGATTTGAGGCAAACACCGAGGAAAGATTAAAAGAATATCAAGAGATCTTTGAAAACATAATAAAAGAATGTTAGAAGAAAATTAAAGGGGGAAGAGAAAAAAATCTTCCCCCTCACTTTAAAACTAAGAAATAACTTTTCTCACATAATCAAGTATATTTTCTATTATCTCTTCCGAAGGATTGTCTTCCCTCATTATGATATTAAAAATTTTATCCTCAATTTCTTTAAATTCCTTTCCCAGAGTCCTTGCTATATCCCTTGCACTTAAATTCCAAAAATCTCCAAGGATCATCTTAGCAATATTTAAATCCTTCTCAGAAAAAAGTCTCTCAAGAGGGAATCTTGAAACTGAAAGCTTGTAAAGGATAACAATATTCTTATTAAAGGTTGGCTCCTCTATAGAAGAATAACTAAATATTTCTCCAGTATTCAAATCAAGAGCTACAATTCCATTTAATGTTGGAGGATCATAATGTTCAATAGCCTTTCTTACAATATCTTCTAC
Organism: Dictyoglomus thermophilum H-6-12; assembly: GCF_000020965.1. Classification (NCBI taxonomy): domain Bacteria; kingdom Pseudomonadati; phylum Dictyoglomota; class Dictyoglomia; order Dictyoglomales; family Dictyoglomaceae; genus Dictyoglomus; species Dictyoglomus thermophilum. The sequence continues at coordinate 1,729,670 of NC_011297.1, forward strand.
ATTCATCCTTCCCACTATTCTTCTTACAGAATTCTCAATTTCCTTAATATCTCTTTTTTTCTTCAAAATATCACCTTATTTATATTTTCCATGTAATTTGGTGGTCTGATAAATAAATACAAGCAAAAGAATAACAAAAAGATAAAAATTAAACTGTGAAAAAATCTGGAAGAGAGACTTTAAAGTAAGAACAAATAAGGAAGGATTTTGTATAAAAAATCTCACCAATCTATATCCAATTATAAAAACTAAAGAGAAAATAAAAACCTCTAATAATAAAAGTATAAAAATGTAAACTTGTCTTTTTATCTTCTCATACCTTAGAGTATTAAGGACCTTAATGTAAACTCTATCCCACTCCCTAACAATCTCGTCTTCTTCATTAACTTTTTCTTTAAGTTTCTTCTCTATCTCCAAAAATTCTTCAAATTCTCTTCTACACTCATCACAATTTCTTAGATGAGTAAAAAATTCTTCATCTACCTCAGGATATAAAAACATTTTTTCTCTAAAGTCCTGACAATTCATTTTTGCTCCCTTAAATAATTATATACCTTCTTTTTAGCTCTACAAATATAACTTTTTAAAGTATTTAATGGAATATCTAATATCTCACTTATTTCTTTATAAGAATAACCTTCCTGATAATAAAGAATCAATATACTCTTTTCCAAAGGAGATAAAGGCCTCCATACATCCCTCTGCTCTACCAATTCCTCAGGATTATAATATTTATTATCTTCTATCTCTACATCTATAAACCTATTCCTTTCCTTTAAATAATCCATAGCAAGATTATGAGCAATTCTAAAAAGATAATTTTTAGCTGTTTTCTCTTCAATATAAACGTCCATAGCCCTTAAGAAAGTCTCCTGAAGAATATCTTTTGCCCCCTCCTCATCCCCAATAAGCTTTCTTACATATTTATATATCTCTTCCCCATAAAGCTGAAAATAAGTTACTATATCACCCATTTTCTAAAATTATACAATAAAAAATAGCTATTGTATCTTATTTCATATTACTTTATAATCTCATTATTATGAAGGAAGTATTTTTCTCCATAGTAGTACCAGCTCATAATGAAGCACTTTATATTGATAAAACCATCAATTCGTTGAAAGAGATGGAGTACCCAAGGGATAAATTAGAAGTAATCATAGTAGAAAATGGATCCACCGATAATACCTTTGAGGTAATTAAAAAATTATCTCCCCCCTGGTTTAAAATCATATCTATAAAAGAGGCTGGAGTCTCAAAGGCTAAAAACGTAGGTATTGAAAACCTCTCTCCAGAAAGTGAATGGGTAATATTTTTAGATGCAGATACATACTTAGGCCAAAGTTTTTTAAAGGATTTAAGTGAATTCTTAAGAAAAAACGAAGATAAAAATTTAGGATGTGGAATGGTTTCTCTTCTTCCCTACCCTGACTACAAGATAGCAAGATTTTGGTACCACTTTTACAACTTTGCCAACAGAGTTACAAAAACCACAAGATCTATTCAAATCATAAGAAGAGATCTTCTTAGAGATCTGAGATTTGATGAGAGTCTTACCTTTGATGAAGATACCATGATGATAAGGGCTTGCAGAAAAAGAGCAAAATATTTCTTTTTCAAGACCAAGAAGGTCTTCTCTTCCACTAGAAGATTTGAGAAAAATGGATGGATAAAACAACTTTTCCAATGGATCTATTATGCATCTCTCCCCTACGAGAAAAAGAAGAAAATTAAATATAAAGTTCTAAGGTAAAAACTTTAAAAATACTTTTTTATAAACTCCATTACTACCCCTGAGATAATAGGAACACTAAAATTATCGTCTATCACATTAGGTAGTGCCTCCACAATAAAAGAAACTATTGCTCCTACCAATACAATATATAAAGGAAGTAATCCCTCAAACCATAAAAAGAAGGATACTACGAAACTCATACTTAAAAAACCAAGAGAACCCTCTAAAGTTTTGTCAGAATTTTTAAAAAGCTTTTTCCTTCCCAAATTTATACCAACCCATTTTGCCATCATATCTCCAAGAGAAGTAAATCCTAAAGAAGCAAAAGCAATCTCTCTCTCAAAGAGGACAAAACTTATAAATATTCCAAGTAAAAAATTAGTTATAGAGGATACTCTTCCCACTTCTTTCTCTCTAAAGATTTTAAAATTCTTGGTTATCTCAAGTTGAAAGAAATTTTCTATTCTTCTTACCAGGATTCTCAATATGTCAAGAAGAGAGAAGATTGCAAGAATAATCCCAAGTATCAAAAGAACAACAAACTTTGAAGTGAAAATATAAAGGGGTATAAATAAGAGGGCAAAAGGCCTTGCCAAAATCCTCCAAAAAGTATGTTTCTCCGTATAAAATTTAAACCTATCTCTTAAAAGATTTTTAACAGCCTCATAGGTAATAATCACAGATAAAATTGTCAAAAATAAAACCCCTACATAACTTTTTGCATTTAGCCACATGAAAAAAGCTATTATGGGAAAGGCAGTAATAGTAAACACATCTCCTACCCCATGAGTGGCTATATTTAATAAAAGAAAATAAATCACGAGAAAAACAAAAAATTGTATTATTTGGACAGAAGAGAAATTCTGAACCAAAAGTTTAACAAATAAAAAGATAAAAAGGCTCAAAGAAGTAGCAAACCCTCTCCCACCTTTAAAGCCCAAATAAAAGGGAAATTTATGCCCTAAAACAGCGGAAAATCCTCCAAGATAGACAAAAAATTCAGGAAAATTAAAAATACACCTCAAAATTATCATAGGAATAAAGCCTTTAGAAACATCGTACAAAGCAGTAATTATGGCTGGAAATAATCCTACCGATCTTTTTACATTCAATACCCCAGGATTTCCATCTCCAAGCTTTCTTATATCTACCTTCTTAAACCATAAGGGTAAGAAATACCCAGGAAGAAAAGAACCAAAAAGATAACCCAAACCAATTGAGAATATAAGTTTTAGTATGTTCTCCAAAATAATCATCTTTTAATTCCCCCTATTGTAATTAGAAATATTTTATAACAAATTACATAGAAAATGTTAATAAACAAAGACATTAAAAAAACAATACTACTTCAGTCAGTAAGAGGATCATGATATAATTTATTTAATAATTATGAGTACTTTTATAACAAATTCAGGGGAAAAATCACTAAAGAAAAGATTACAGGAACTCATTGAAAAAAGCGAAGAGTTAAAATTTCTTGTTGGTTTCTTTTATTTTTCTGGTGTTAGAGAGCTTTATGAATCCCTAAAAAGGCTTGACGAAAACGGAAAGTTAAAAGAAGGACATCTTAAAATACTCGTAGGATTGGATATAGACGAAGGAGTTTGGGGAATTTATGAGACTGCCATAATCAACGAAATCTACAATAAAAACCGTTTAAAAGAAAAATTTTTCAATTCACTAAAAATTGCCTTCAATTCTGAGGAATTAGATAATAAAGAAACCTATGAACAGATTAAATTTTTCATAAAACTCCTTAAAGAAGGAAAGTTAGTTCTAAGAAAAACAAAAGACCCCAACCATGCCAAACTTTATTTATTTAAAATGGATGAATCTATAAAATCAGTAATTCCCAATCTTTTCATAACAGGAAGTAGTAACCTAACAAAATTTGGATTAGAATCTCAAGATGAATTTAACGTAGAAGTTAAAGATTATGGCTTTGAAGAAGCAGAAAAGTATTTTGATGAATTATGGGAAAAAGGAATAGAGCTTTCTCAGGAGGATATAAACAAAACAATTTATATTTTAGAAAACAAAAGCTTTCTAAAAGAAATCTCACCCTTTGAGGCTTATGCCTACCTTTTAAAAACTTACTTAGAACTTCACAAGGGCAAAATTCTAAGAAAAGAACTTGAAGACCTCTTAAAAGAAAAAGGCTATAAACCTTACAACTACCAGATGGAAGCAGTAGCTCAAGCCTTAGCCAATTGTGAATCTCATGGAGGAACCCTATTAGCAGATGTGGTAGGACTTGGAAAAACAATTGTTGCATGTCTTGTGGGAAAAGCCTTGGGAAAGAGAGGTATAGTAATTTGTCCCCCTCATCTTATGGGAGATGATAATAAAACCTCTGGTTGGAAAAAATATCTTGAAGATTTCAAGCTTTTTGATTGGGAAGTAAGATCCTTAGGAAAATTAGAAGAAACCCTTGAATTTGTAAAAGATAGAGAAGATATCCAAATAGTAATAGTAGATGAGGCTCATCGTTTCAGAAATGAAAATACCCAAAGTTATCAATTCTTAAAAGAAATATGTAGAGGTAAAACTGTAATTCTAATTACCGCTACACCTTTTAATAATGAACCCTCTGACCTATTCTCTCTATTAAAACTTTTCACTGTACCCAAAAAATCCACAATAATATTAGATGAAGATTTAGAAAATAGGTTTGATTATTACCAAAGCATTTTCTATAAACTTGCATACATAAAAAACTATTGGAATTCTAAAGATAACAGAAGAAAAAGAAGAGCCCAAAGATACTACAGAGATATATTTGGAGAAAACGAAATAGACTTATCAAAAGTAAAAAATCTTACTAAGCTTCTTGCCCGAGAAATAAGAGCCACCCTTGAACCAGTAGTAATAAGGAGAAACAGACTTGATTTGAAATACTATGGAGAAAAAATTGAACTTCCAGAAGTAAAAGACCCCAAAGAATGCTTCTTTGAGCTTACCCAAGAAGAATCTAAATTCTACGATGAAGTAATAACCACTTTCGCCCCATTAGAAGATGGAGGAACATTCACAGGAGCCATTTACTTTCCTGCAAGATACGAAAAGGTTGAACAGTTAGGTCTTTGGGAGGAAATGAATGAAAGAAGTTTAACAAAAGAAGAGCAATTCCTATACATCTATCAGAGAAACCTATATGACTTTATGAGAAGACTCCTTGTAAAAAGATTTGAAAGTAGCTTTGGAGCTTTCAGAGAAAGTATTCTGAGATTTAGAGATGTACACAAAACGGCCCTTGAATTTGTCAAGAAAACAAGGAAATTTATACTGGATAGAAAGTTAATGGACGATTTAGTAACAGCAGATCCCGATGAGATCCTTGAAGAACTCAAGAAATATGAGGAGGAGCTAAAGAAAGAAAATATTAATAATAAATATTACAAGATATATGATATAGATAAATTTGAATACAGAGAAGAATTCATTAAAGATATAGAAAAGGATCTTACCCTTTTTGATAGACTAATTGAAAAAATAGACAATTTAAAACTTTTGGAAAAAGATCCTAAAGCCGAAAAACTAATTGAGGAAATAAAAACTTATATAAATGAGGGAAGAAAAGTCGTAATTTTCACAGAATATCTGGATACTGCAAAATATTTAGAAAGAATCTTAGAGAAAGAATTTAAAGATATTCTTCTCTCTGCTTATGGAAACTTTAGCAGAAAGACAATAGAAGACATCTATAAAAATTTTGATGCCCAATATAAAGATCAAGAAGATAAATATAAAATTCTACTTACTACTGACAAACTTTCTGAAGGTTTTAACCTAAACAGAGCAGGAGTTGTAATAAATTATGATATCCCTTGGAATCCTGTAAGAGTAATTCAAAGAGTAGGAAGAATAAACAGAATAGCCAAAAAAGTTTATGATGAGATCTATATATTAAATTTCTTCCCTACTGAACAAGGTGCTGATATTGTAAAATCAAGAGAAATAGCCCAAACAAAGATGTTTATGATACACAATGTACTGGGAGAGGATGCAAAGATTTTTGATCCTGATGAAGAGCCTCAGCCAGCTGAATTATATAAAAGATTGAATACTTATTACGAAGAGGAAGAAGAAAGCTTCTTTACAAGAGTAAGAAGAGACTTTGAATTAATAGAGAAAAATTATCCTGAAATTATAGAAGAGATAAAAGATATGCCTAAAAGAGTAAAAATATCTAAAAAAGGAAAAGAGAATGAATTACTGGTATTCATTAAAAAAGGAAAAGACTTATTTGTAGGTTATAAAAACTACGAAGAAAAACAACCAAAATCAGTAACCTTTGAAGAAGTATATGAAAAAATAATAGCCCAAAAAGAGGAAAAAGCCCTACCTCTGAGTGATAACTTTTGGACAAATTACAATTTGATCCTTGATCAAACAGCCTATAAAAAGTACTCTACTTCAAGAGGACAAAGTATAAAAGAGAAAGCATATAACATGCTTAACTTTCTACTTCAGGAAGAAGATGAAGAAAAAAGGATTAAAATAAAGCCGTATGAAAAATTCATATCTAATCTCATAGAAGATATAAGATCCTTTGGGACTCTCTCAGAATACACTCTTAACCAAATTGCAGATTTAGAAAATAAAGAACTCGACAAAATAATAGAAGAGCTGGAAAAATTAAAAAAATTAATTGGAGAAGACTTTCTCGATAAAGTATTGGAAAATATAAAAAGTCATAAAGAGGAAATTATAATTGCTATAGAAAATAGAATTATGGAAGAGGGGACTCAAAATGCCTGACCAAATTGAAAAGTATATTGATAACCTTATAAAAAATTTTTCTAAAGAAAACCTTGTAGAGTATTTATCCCAAAAGAATAATTTTGACACATATTCTAAGAGACATTATGGATATGAAGGTGATATATTTGATGAGATCTATGAAGTAGCAGAAAAAGATCTGAAAAATGGGAACAAATTAAAAATATTTACAATAAAAACCCAAAAGGAAATTACCGAAAGAACCAGTAAAAAGAAGCAATACGACCTTGCCAAGAAAATCTTAAGAGATTCTCTCACTCAAGCTGGGATTTTTGTATTTCATGATGAGAATGGAAACTTTAGATTTTCACTTGTTTACTCTACCTTCTCAGGAACCAAAAGAGAATACAGCTATTATAAAAGATATACCTACTATGTCGCTAAAGGAAGACCATATCATACCTTTAAGGAAGCTTTGTATAAAGTGAAATTTGAAACTCTTGAAGATATAATCGATGCCTTCAGTACATTACCCCTTACAAAAGAATTTTACACAGAAATACAAAACTGGTATGCCTGGGCGTCAAAACACGCCTGGTTTCCTGGAGGAAAAAAAGAAGAAAATCTCATAAGACTTCTTACAAGAATTATTTTTGTTTGGTTTCTTAAGGAACGTAAGCTTATTCCCGAAGAAATTTTTGAACCCAATTTTCTAAAAGATATAGTAAAAGATTTTGGAAAAGCAGATTATTACTATAACACTATTCTTCAAAACCTCTTCTTTGCAACTCTAAACCGAGAGGCAAAAGAAAGAGACTTTGCCAAAGATTTAGGCTTTCCAGAAAACAAAACAAACTTTGGAGTAAAGACCCTTTTCAGATATGACAAATATCTCCTAATACCTGAAAGGGAATTCATTAAGATATTTGAAAAAGTTCCCTTCATAAATGGTGGACTCTTTGAATGCCTTGATGATGATTCTAACTACATAGATGGCTTTACCAGAAGAGAAGAAAAAAGAGCCAAACTTCCTGATTTTCTTTTCTTCTCAGAGGAAAGAGAAGAAGACCTCTCAGATTTTTATGGTGAAAGGAGAAGGGTAAAAGTAAGAGGATTAATAAATATTTTTAAAGACTACAACTTCACAACTGATGAAAATACTCCTATCGACGTAGAAGTATCCCTGGATCCAGAGCTCTTAGGACATATCTTCGAGAATCTCCTTGCATCATATAACCCAGAAACTCAAACTACAGCAAGAAAAGCTACAGGCTCTTACTACACTCCCAAAGAAATTGTTGATTTTATGGTGGAAGAATCCCTCATAGAGTACTTCAAAATAAAAACAAAAATTGAAGAGGAAAAATTAAGAGACCTCCTATCTTACAAGGAAGATATAAATCTTAGCAATGAAGAAAAAGAATCAATCTTACATGCTATAGATAACCTAAAGGTTATTGATCCAGCAGTAGGATCTGGAGCCTTTCCCATGGGAATAGTACACAAACTTGTACACATACTAAATAAAATAGATCCTGAAAACAAGCTCTGGTATGAATTACAATACAAAAAAGCCCTTACTGAGATAGAAAAGGTCTTAAAAATTAAAGATAGAAGCGAAAGAGAAGAGAAGCTTAAAGAAGTAAATGAGAATTTTGATGAAAGTATAAATTACCATGATTATGCAAGGAAACTCTATATCATAGAAAACTCAATTTATGGAGTTGATATTCAGCCCATTGCAATCCAAATATGTAAACTAAGATTTTTCCTATCTCTTATTATTGACCAAAAAATTGATGAATCCAAGGAAAATTATGGAGTAAAGCCACTACCCCACTTAGAAACAAAATTTGTCTGTGCAAATACTCTAATAGGATTGGAAAAACCAAGACAAATAAACATGGGAGATTATTTGTTAGAAGACTTAAAAACTCAATTGAAAGATTTATATAAAAAGCACTTTAATATTAAAACAAGGGGAGAGAAAAAAAGATTGCAGGAAAAAGCCCAAGAATTAAGAAATAAAATAAAGGAAAGATTAATCGATGAAGGCTGGAACACTAAAGAGGCAGAAAAAATAGCCAATTTTGACATTTTCTCTCAAACTGCAACGGCAGACTGGTTTGATCCCGAATGGATGCTGGGAGTTGAGGATGGATTTGATATTGTAATTGGAAATCCACCATACGTAAGGCAAGAAAATATAAGACCAATTAAACCCGTACTACAATCTCAAGGATATGAAACCTTTGTCTCTACAGCAGACCTATATGTTTATTTCTATGAAAAAAGCTACAATCTTCTCAAAAATGGAGGAATACACTGTTTTATCTCAAGTAATAAATGGATGAGAGCAAAATATGGAGAGAAATTAAGAGATTTCCTAAAAGAGAAAACAACAATCTTGAAACTTATAGACTTTGGTGGTTACCATGTATTCGGCCAAACAGTTGATACTTGTACAGTACTTTTTAGAAAAGAAAAACCTAAAACCGATCATATTCTTTACTACGTAGCAAGTGTACCCTCTGAAATTGAAAATCATGAAAAAGCAATAGAATATATAAAGCAAAACTTAAAACCTATGTCTCAAAAATCACTAAATTCCCAAACCTTCGTACTTGCAGACCAAAAAATCTTATCCTTAAAAGAAAAAATTGAGCATATAGGCAAACCTCTGAAAGCTTGGAATGTAAATATTTATCGTGGTGTTTTAACAGGATTTAACGAGGCATTTATTATTGATACAGAAACAAGAAATAAAATTCTTGCCAACTGTAAAACAGAGGAAGAGAGAAAGAGAACAGAAGAAATAATTAAACCAGTTTTGAGGGGAAGAGATATTGAGAAATGGAGATATAAATGGGCAGGACTGTGGATTATTGGAACTTTTCCTGCCTTAAATCTAAATATTGACTACTATCCAGCCCTAAAAGAATACTTAAAATCCTTTGGAGAAAGATTAAATCAAGATGGAAAACCAGGACATAGAAAAAAAACACATAATAAATGGTTTGAAACTCAAGATAATATAGCTTATTACCCCGAATTTGAAAAAGAAAAAATTGTGTGGCAAAGAGTAACAAAGAGTCCTAAATTTACAATAATCCCGCCAAGTATATATTGTGAGGCAACTACACACTTTATCACTTGCAGTAATGAATATATAAATTTCTTAGTTGGTATTTTCAATTCACTATTTTTCAAGTTTGCATTTTATAAATTTTACATGGGAGGAGGAATCGAGGGCGAAATAAAAGGAGAATTTATAGGACGATTCCCCATCCCTCCCATCACTTCTCAAAATCAATCCATAGTAAATCAAATAGAAAAGCTTGTAGATCAAATTCTCTCCCTTGCCCAGTCAAAAGATTACGATCTAAATTACCAAAAGCAATCCCAGGTCAAAGCTCTCGAAAAAGAAATCGACCAATTGGTCTACAAACTCTACAACTTAACCGATGAAGAGATAAAAATTATTGAAAGTGAAAATAAGGAAAGTGAAGATATAAATGAACTATTTTGATCCACAAAAAAGGAAGGAATATGAATACATAGAACCATTCATCAGATTTTATTTCCCTCAAAAAAAGATTAAAATACAATTTCCTGATCTAAATGAGAGAAATAAAAAAGCTCCAGACTTTTTAATAACATTAAGTAATAACCATAAATTTGCTATAGAACATAAAAGGATCTTAGACGAAGAAGAAATAAGAAAAAAACATAATCTTTTTAAAAATGTTTCAGAATTACAAAAAGCATTGGATAATTTAATTGCTAAAAACAAGGATAAAATAAAAGGAAAATACTTCTTACACTATTCCTCAAATTTGAAGATAACTAAAAAGAACATAGAAAAAATTGGAGAGAATATTATTGAAGAAATTATTCAAGATAAACAAAATTTCCATATTAAAAATGTAGGAGATTTCGAAGTTGTATGTCATAACGAAAAAAGTGATCCAGATATACTATTAGCTATTACATCAGACGCTAAATTTATTAATCCATCAGATATCATTGAACAATGTATAAAATTAGAAGAAACAAATGAAAAGTTTAACAATATACAGGCAAATAAAAGAATCTTACTAATAACTAATAATTCTGGTTTTGAAGAAGAGGATTATTTTAAAGCACTCGCCAAAAATTTTGAAAAATTACTAATATATAATATAGATGAGATATGGTTGTTAAGTCCTAAAATTGATACAAATATACCCCCAAAACTTCTATTTACAAAAAAATTTCCCAATAATCTTCTCAATAGTAGGATAAAAAATAAAAAAGAGCTAAAATTATTAGAAGGGCTTTTATCGCACTTATTAGAATTAAAAGATGATAGAATTAATGAAATCATTCTTAAAAACCTAAAAATCTTATTTGCTCGAAAAGACCCCCATAAAATATTTGACAACAAATATGTTCGTATTTCCATAGTCACAAATTTAGGTGAATGGTTAGGAAAAAACAAAAAATATGATGATTTGATATGGCTCATTAACACTTTTATCAATGACCCCGATCAGGCAGATCCTGAAGAATTTAAAGAAATAGAAGAAGATAGAAATTTCATCCCAATCTCTGCTGTAACTGAGGGTGTAGCTTACATAGTACATTTTTTAGCTCTTGATAATTATATCTCAAAAGCTCTGTATTATACTAAAAAACTTTTACTATATAGAGATCAAAGAGTAAAATATTTTTGCTTATTTCCCCTATTAAAAATTTCAGTAAATAGATCGCTTCTTAAAGGATATGGAGAAAGACCAAGAAAAGATGAATATAAAGAATTTTATAAGCTTTGTTTTTACATGCTTGAATTTATTAAAAATAATCCTCAATACATAGCCATAGCAAACTTCCTATGTAAGATCTTCTTAGTTTATACCGATCTCTCCACAAAGGAAGCCAAAAAAGTGTTGGATACCTTAGAGTACATCCCAGAATCAGCACCCCTATTTATATACTTTGCACTCTATAGAAAAAGACTTCTTAGAAATCAAAAGGTAAAATTCAATGATAAAATATTTCAAAAAAGACTAAAAGAGATACTTCAAAAGTCCGATAATATCATGTTAAAGAAAGAAATTCTCATAGAAATAAAACAAATCCTTGATAAACATCCAGAAGAATCTGATTATTTAGCCCAATACATTGAATTATCCAAAGACCTATTCAATGATTAAATTTTAGCCATACTTTTAGGATAACTTTAATCCTTCTTCTCTTTCCAATAGCACCCATCTCCATACCATAATGAGTTAAATATTTTATAACAAATTGCAATAAATATGCTATACTTTATGCCATGAACAGAAAGATTAAACTTCCAGAATTCTTATTTTTTGATGGAGCTATGGGGACAGAGCTCCAAAGGAGAGGTCTTCCTCCTGGAACTCCACCTGAAGTATTAAACTTAGAAAATCCTACTCTTGTGGAAGAGGTTCATAGAGATTACATAAAAGCAGGATCTATGGTGATAGAAACCAACACCTTTGGAGGAAATAGAATTCGCCTTAAAAGGGCAGGTCTTGATGGGAAAATCAAAGAGATAAACGAAAAGGGAGTGGAAATAGCCAAAAAAGCCTCAGAAGGGAAAGTCCTCATAGCAGGTTCTGTAGGACCCTTAGGAGAGCTCATTGAACCCTATGGAGATATCTCCGAAGAAGAGGCAGAAGAGGTTTTTACAGAACAGATAGAAATTCTCGTAAAATCAGGAGTAGACTTAATTCTTATCGAAACCATGATCTCCTTAAATGAGGCTCTTATTGCCCTTAAATCCGCTAAAAAGTTTGATATTCCTGTAGGAGTAACTATGAGTTTTGAATGGACAGAAAGGGGAGGTAGAACTCCTTTTGGAGATGAAGTAGAGTACTCTATTAAAACCTTAGAGGAGAATGGGGCAGATTTTGTAGGAGCAAATTGTGGAAGAGGTTTTGAAGATATGATAAAAATTGCTCCTATAATAAGAAAGGCTACTACTCTTCCTGTACTTATTCAACCTAATGCAGGCATACCCCAATGGGAAAATGGAAAACTAACATACCCTGAAACTCCTGACAAATTCAAAATTTTTGTTGAGGAGATGCTAAAGTTAAATATTAATTTTATAGGCGGGTGCTGTGGTACAACCCCTAATCATATAGAAGTTTTCAAAGAGTTTTATCTAAAAAGATAAATTTTCCTATCTTAGAAACCCATATTTTATACCCCATGGAGTATCCTAATTTCTTGATATTTATCTATAATTAAGATAAAATCAAAAAAGGGAATTGTTAAAAAATGCACGAGTGGGCTCTTGCTGAAGCAGTAGTAAATTCTGCAATAAAAATGGCTCAAGAGAAAAAATTGAGCCAAGTTAGGATTTTGTCCCTTAAAGTGGGGGAAGTACAACAAATTGATATGGAAGTGTTTGATTATGCAATAAAGGAGATTTCCAAAGGCACAATCTTAGAAAATTCTGAGATAAAATATACGATCTTCCCTGCAAAACTTCTCTGCAATAACTGTGGAAATGAATGGAGCTATATGGAAAGTTTTGAGAGCCTTACAGAAGAAGAAAGAGAAGCAATTCACTTTATTCCAGAAACCATTCATGTATATATAAAATGTCCAAAATGTAAAAGTCCAGATTTTGAAATAAAAGAAGGAAGAGGAGTATTTATTGAGGAAATAACATGATACATGATCCAAGAACATCAATTATAGACAAAAGATTAGAGAATGTGAAAAATATCATTGCCATAGGAAGTGGAAAAGGAGGAGTTGGTAAAAGTACTTTTTCATCTCTACTTTCTTTATTCTTAAACAAAAAAGGATATAAAGTAGGCCTCTTAGACTTAGATATATATGGACCTTCAACCCATCTTATATTAAATGCAGAAGATAAAACTCCCCAAGAGGAATACGGTTTAAAACCCGTAGATATAAATGGAATAGAATTTATGTCCATAATCTACTTCACCCAAAATAAACCCTTAATTATGCGTGGAAAAGAGCTTACCGATACAATCCTTGAAATATTTGCAATTACTCGATGGAATAATTTAGATTACTTAATCATCGACATGCCCCCAGGAATGGGAGAGGTTCTTTTAGATCTTATAAAGTTTATAAAAAATCTACAATTTATCGTAATAACTAATCCCACTAAGATTGCTATGGAAACCGTAGAAAAGCTTATAAGATTTTTAAAGGAAAGCAATTACCCTATTTTAGGATTAGTAGAAAATATGAAAAATAAAGATGGCACCTTTGTAAAAGAAAAATGCAAAGAGCTAAACGTTAAATACTTAGGCCACATATCCTTCTACGAGGATATAGAAAATTATTATGGTATTCCAGAAAAATTAATAAATCAAAACTTAGATAAGGAAATTAATCAAATTGTTTCTAATTTCACATAAAAAACTTTGAATAAAGAGAGAGGGTGGACTATGGAGAATATCAAAATTAAGGTTAATGGGAATGAAGTAGAAGTCTCCCCTGGTAAAACAGTTCTTCAAGTCTTAAAGGATCTTGGAATCCATGTACCTGTGCTATGCCATTATGAACCCCTTATGCCTCAAGGATCTTGTAGACTTTGTGTAGTAGAAGACCGGGGAGTATTAAAGACTGCCTGCACCACTCCTGTAGAACCCAATATGGACATAAAGACCGATACTCCTAACGTAATAAACTCAAGAAAGCTTGTACTCCAACTACTCTTTAGTGAAAGAAACCATTATTGTATGTATTGCGAAGTAACAGGAGAATGTGAACTTCAGGACTTAGGCTATGAGTTTGGATTAGACCATTTTGAATTTCCCACCTATGAAAGAAGATTTCCAGTAGACAACACCCATGACTTTATAATGATGGATCATAATCGCTGTGTGCTTTGCAGAAGATGTGTAAGAGTCTGTTCTGAAGTTGCAGGACATTTCGTACTTGGAGAGATGGAACGTGGAATAGATACTATGATTATCGCAGATATGGATGTACCCCTTGGAAATTCATCTTGCGTATCCTGTGGTTTATGTGCCCAGGTATGTCCTACAGGAGCAATTATTGATAAAAGATCTTCTTACCTTGGAAGAGAAGTACAATCAGAAATTATTTATTCAAACTGTGATATGTGTCCTGTAGGATGTGGAATGGAGATTTATAAAAAGCAAGGAGCCAACTTTATAGTTAAGATATATGGAGACTGGAACTCCGATGTATCCCATGGACTCCTTTGTAAAGTGGGAAGGTATTTATCTTTGTATGATGAGAAAGATAGAGTTGTAGGCATAAAATTAAAGGATGACTTTGGCTACAGAAGATTACATGAAGACAATTTAATTGAAATTTTTAAGAATAAGTTAAATAATGCTGTGGCCTATGTAGATGGATCCTTATTTAACGAAGAGATAGAGATGATAAAGGAGATCTTTAAAGACAAAGTATATTCTCTTTATCCAAATAATTCTCCTATACCCACAAACATCAACTTATCAGAGCTTGACAACAAAGAATTTTATGTAGTTATAAATGCAGATCTAAATAGAGAATATGGAGCAGTAGGATCCATAGTGAAGAGAAATGTTATAGGGAAAAAAGCAAAATTAATGGTTATCGATAAGGAATTTAATAGCCTCGCTAAGATAGCAGATTACGTCTTCAACATAAAAGACCCAAACTTAGCTATGGATATATTGAAGAAGCAAAAAGAAGTAGTAGTTATCTATAAGGATATTACTGAGGAGGAGAAAAACCTCCTAAGCTCATTAAATAACGCCAAATTCTTGCATCTTCCTAAAGAGACTAATTCCATTGGACTTCAAAAATATGATATCAAGCATGAAAAGGTAGAAGCAGAAAATGTATTCATCTTTGGAAAGAATTTAGAAGGTATAAAAGATCTTCCTATACAGAATTCCTTTGTAGTGGTATTTACACCCTACGAGGATGAGGTATTAAGAAGAGCAGACCTAATAGTAGGAATAACCAATGGCTTTGAAAGAGAAGGATCTTTCTATAATTTAGAAGGCAAAAAACTTAAGAAGGAAAAGGTTCTAAAGCCAGATTTTGATGTGTTAGATTTAAAATCTTTCCTTTCCACAGTATTAGGAAAAACTGAAAAAGTATTCTAAAGAATGAGGTGAAAAATTATGGGAAAGATAAAAGTTGCTTCTGTATGGTGTGAGGGATGCTCTGGATGCCATATGTCCTTCCTTGATATGGACGAAAGATTAGTAGAACTAATTAATAAAGGATTGGAAATAAATGCAACTCCTATAACCGATTTGAAAATACCTGATGAAGGAACCGATATAGGAATAATCGAGGGGGCAGTAGCCACCGACCATCATGAAGAAGAAGTGAAGATGATGAGAGAAAGATGTAAAATAATTGTAGCCCTAGGAGATTGTGCAGTCTTTGGCGGAATTCCCACCATGAGAAACTACATTCCAAGAGAAGAACTTCTAGAAAGAGGTTATATAACCACAGAAAGTACTGTCGATGGTAAAATACCTACCTCTCCAGAAATAGGTAAACATCTTCCAAAAACCAAAGCAGTAAATGAGGTAATAAAAGTTGACCTTTATGTTCCGGGATGTCCTCCATCGGCAGACGCTATATATTATGTTTTGAAAGAAGTTCTTGAGGGAAGAATTCCTAAATTAGAAGGCGAACTTCTTAAGTATGAATAAGAGGTGAGAAAACTATGGAAAAGAAGATAACCATAAGTCCAGTTACAAGAATAGAAGGACACGCAAGAGTTACCATCCATCTCAATGATGAAGGAAAGGTAGAAAATGCATTCTTCCATGTAGATCAATTTAGAGGATTTGAAAAATTCTCTGAGGGAAGATATTTTGCAGAAATGCCAGTTATCACTGAAAGAATATGCGGAATATGTCCTATAAGCCATCACTTAGCTTCTGCAAAGGCTACCGATGAGATCATAGGAGTAGAAATACCAAGAACTGCAAAACTTTTAAGGGAACTTATCCATATGGGACAAATTATTCAGTCCCATTCCATGCACTTTTTTGAATTGGCAGGACCAGATCTCATTTTAGGTTGGGATGCAGACCCAAAAATTAGAAATGTAGTAGGGCTAATTCAACAAAATCCAGACCTTGCATTGAAAGCAGTAAAGCTAAGAAAGTTTGGACAAAGGATTATTGAACTTGTGGCAGGAAGAAGAATTCACCCCACCTTCGCCGTACCAGGAGGGGTTAATTCTTCCCTATCTCCTTCTGCAAGGGATGAGATCTTAAGTGGTATTGATGAAATGATTGGATATATTAAAGAAGGTATAAAATTAGCTGAAGACTTTATAGAAAAGAATAAAGAGCTATGTGACAAATTTGCCTCCTTCCCTACAGGATACATGGGACTTGTAAAAGAAGATGGTTCTCTTGAACTTTATGATGGAAAAATAAGATTTATGGATAAAGATGGAAACATTGTTAAAGAATTCAAGCCCCAATACTATCTAAGATATATTGGAGAAAAGGTTGAAGATTGGTCCTACTTAAAATTCCCATACTATAAACCCTTAGGATATCCTAATGGAGTCTATAGAGTAGGTCCTCTTGCAAGATTAAACATAGCCGACAAAATTAGCACTCCTCTTGCCAATGAGGAATTCAAGAAGTTTAAATCTATTAACAATGGTAAACCTGTAGAAGGATCTATTTACTATCATTATGCAAGACTTATTGAAACCATCTATGCCCTGGAAAGAGCAAGAGAAATTTTGGAAGATCCTGAAGTAATGAGCCCCAACGTATTAGAGGTAGGAGAAGTAACCAATGAAGAAGGGGTAGGCGTAGTAGAGGCTCCAAGAGGAACATTAATTCACCATTATTGGGTAGACGAAAAAGGCACCATTGAGAAAGTAAATCTCATAGTGTCTACTGGACACAACAATTGGGCCATGAGCAAAGCTGTAGAAATGGTAGCAAAGGCCTTTGTAGATGGTAAAAATCTAAAAGAAGGTATGCTCAACAGAGTTGAAGGAGCTATTAGATGTTATGATCCTTGCTTGTCTTGTTCCACCCATGCCATAGGAAAAATGCCCCTTGTTGTTGAACTATACGACAAAGATGGAAATATCATTGACGTTATAAAGAGAGATTGAAGATATTACTGGTAGGATTTGGAAATCCTTATAGAAGAGATGATGGCTTAGGAATAAAGCTCCTGGATCTCATAAATTATAATGTGGAGAAAATGAAGGTCCAGGAGCTTAGTTTTGATATGGCTGAGATTCTTAAGGATTACGATATGGTAATCTTTGTTGATGCTTCCTTAGAAGGCGATGAGATAAGTTTTAGAAAGATACAAGAAGAATCTACCTTTTCTCCTCTTACCCACCATACCCCCTGCGAGGAACTCTTATCTTGGACAAGAGTATTATATGGAAAGACACCAGAATTTTATCTTCTCTCTATAAGAGGATACGACTTTGACTTTGGAGAGGAATTATCAGATAAAGCAAAGGAAAATTTAGAAAAGGCATTAGAATTTATTAAAGGCTTTCTTGAGAGCATTTCATGAAATCTTACAAACTAAGAGTCTGGGGAATTGTACAGGGAGTAGGTTTTAGACCCTTCATTTATAGACTTGCAAAAAGTCTAAACCTTAGGGGATGGATTTTAAATTCCACAGGATCAGTTCAAATCCTCATACAAGGAGAAGAAAAAGACTTGGAAAAATTTATGGAACTACTCTTAAAGGAAGCCCCTCCCCTCTCAAGGATTGAAGGTATAGAAAAAGAAGAAATAGAAGTAGAAGAGATATCAGATTTTAAAATTCTTGAAAGCAAAGAAGATATTGGTTTTAATTTCATATCCCCTGATATCGCCATATGCGAAGACTGTTTAAGAGAGATGAGAGATCCTAAAGATAGAAGATACAATTACCCTTTTATAAACTGCACCAATTGTGGACCCAGATATACCATAATAGAAGATCTTCCCTATGATAGAGACAAAACTACTATGAAAATATTCGAAATGTGTGAGGAATGTTATAAAGAATATCATGATCCTTCATCCAGAAGATTTCATGCCCAACCCATATCCTGTTATAATTGTGGCCCTCAAATTTGGATCTATGGAGAAGAATCCAAAGACCTTTTTAAAAGGATATCAGAGTATCTTGATGAAGGAAAGATTCTTGCCATAAAGGGCATTGGAGGATTTCATCTTGCCTGTGACGCCACTCAAGATGATACGGTAAGAAAACTGAGAGAAAGAAAAAAGAGGCCTTCAAAACCCTTTGCCCTCATGATGAAGGATATAGAGACTATAAAAGAATACTGCTTTGTAAGTGAAGAGGAAGAGAAAATTCTTAAATCAAAGCAATCTCCCATTGTCCTTCTAAGGATAAAAGATCTAAAAGATATATCACCTCTTGTAGCTCCTGGAAATAATTATTTAGGAGTAATGCTTCCATATGCTCCTTACCACCACCTTATTTTTGATCACTTCAAAAAACCCCTCATTATGACCAGTGGAAATTTATCCGACGAACCTATAGTAAAAGATAATGAGGAAGCTATGGAAAGATTAAAAAATATTGCCGATATATTTGTTTTTCACAATAGAGAAATAAAACATCGCATAGATGATAGCGTAGTGTTTGTAGAAAATAAAGAGGTTCAGATTATAAGAAGAGCAAGGGGATATGCTCCCGACCCTGTAAAGATTCCAATTAAATTAAAACCTACCCTTGCCTTAGGAGGAGAACTAAAAAATACCTTCTCTTTGGGAAAAGAAAATTACGTTTTTATGAGTCCTCATATTGGAGACTTAAAGGATAAGGAAACCTTAGAAGTCTATGAGGAGACCATCCAAGAATATATAAGACTTTTCAAAATCGAGCCTGAAATACTTGTGCATGATCTCCATCCTCAATACCTCTCTACCGATTTGGCTCAAAGATTCAAAAAATATATGGAGGTAAGAGCAATCCAACACCACAAAGCCCATTTTTACTCCCTTCTTCTTGATAGAGAGATTACCGAAGATATAATATGTTTTACCTTTGACGGAACAGGCTATGGTGAAGATGGAAAAGTATGGGGAGGAGAGGTATTTGTAGGAAATATAGAGGAGATAAAAAGAGTTGCGCACTTCAAATACTTTCCCATTGTAGGAGGAGATATAGCTATAGAAAACCCAAGAAAAATTGCTCTTTCCTATATACTTAAAAATTTTCCAGAAGATACAGACAAAATACTGCCTAATATAGATGAACTTGAAAAGAACGTAACTAAAATACTCCTTGAAAGAGAAGAAAACGTATTTTACACATCATCTTGCGGAAGAATCTTTGACCTTGTATCTGCCCTCCTTGGAATAAGAGAAAGGATTGACTATGAAGGACAAGCAGCCATTGAATTAGAAATGCATGCCATGGAATCCAAGGAAGAGTCATATTATCCTTTTCGCCTTGTTGAAAACGAAATCCTTGAAATTGACATTTTGCCAAGCATTGAGAAGATTATAAAAGAAAAAAATAAAAAAGATAAAAGAGACATTGCCAGAAAATTTCACAACACCGTCTCCCAAATAATAATAGCCTTATCAGAAATATTTAGAGAAGAATACAAAATAAACAAAATTGGATTTTCAGGAGGTGTCTTTCAAAATAGGCTACTTTTAGAAACCACAATCCCTATTCTTAAAGAAAGAAAATTTGAAGTATATACCCACCAAAAGGTCCCTACCAATGATGGAGGAATATCCTTAGGACAAATGATTATGGGATACAAATAATGTCATTCACACTTTATTATTACTTCCTCTTCCTTTAACCCTTCTCCCCAAACTTTTAATTTTATCTCCCCCGAAAGTCCAAGGCTTTTTACTATTGCAAGAGCTCTTCCCTTATAAAGACTTATCTCATTTCCTACAAAACTTTCCTGAGAAACAGGATCTGCATTACCCAAAGCTAATAATTTACCTACTCCTTCCACTTTAACCCTTACCTTATTCTTTGCATCTGTTACCTCTCTTCCCAACTCATCTATTGCAACAATTTTTATAAAGCTAAGATCCTCATAAGAAGAAATTATATTTCTATCAGGAATCAATCTCAAACCTACAGGATCTCCTGTAGTCTCTAAAATATCTCTTCCTACCTCTACCCCATTTTTATAAGCTATAACCTCAAGTCTGCCTTCTTCATAATTTAAATCATAAAAGACTTTGTATTTCACCCTATCTCCAGCAATCTTTCTGCCCATACTTTTTCCATTCAAAAATAGCTCTACTTCATCAGCATCAGAATATATGTAAACCCTTAAAGGTTTACCTTCATAACCCTTGAAATTATAATTTCTCTCTACAGGTTCCCATCCCCACATCTTCAAGTATATCTTTCTCCCATAAATCTCAGGGGGAAGAACTACAATATAAGGATCTTTTCTTAATCCCCATACAATATCTCTATAATAGGATTGAGGCTTTTTGTCACCACAAATATCAATATCTCCACAATTAGAAATTAACCAAGGAAAATGCCCTAAAAAATTCCTTGCCTCATTCTCATCCAACGATGCTCTACCAATACCTGCCTCACCTAAGTAATCCATTGCAGTCCAAACAAAATCTCCAATTACATTGGAGTTTTCTAAGGTTTCCTTCCAATTATCATACAAAGTATAAGGAAAAGTTTCGGTTCCACAAATTATACGATTGGGATATTTCTCGGCGTCATATCTATATCTATCTATTTTGTAGTTATATCCTGCAATATCAAGGGTTTTAAAATACTTTTCAGTGATCTTTCCCCATTTCTCTCTTACCTCTTCACCTTCTTGCCAAACTCCTAATATTACAATACCGTTCTCTTCCACATTTTCCACCTTTATATTTTCAAAAGGAATTCCACAAAAGGCAGAAGTTACAAACCTTGAAGAGTCTAATTCTTTAACCTTCTTAGAAAGCCTCTCACTCCATTCAAAAATGCTTGCATATCCCTCATCTCTCTCCCAGTCTACGCCTGATCCCCAAGTTATTTCATTACCTATAGACCACATAACTATGGAGGGATGATTAAAATCCCTCTTTATAGTATTTTCTATATCTTCCTCCCAATACTTTTCAAAGAATAGATGATAATCATAGGCCCTTTTCCCCATAGTCCATACATCAAAAAACTCTTCCATTACCAACATACCCAATCTATCACAGGCATCAAGAAAGGATGGAGAAAAGGGATTATGAGCAGTCCTTATGGCATTAAAACCATTCTGTTTTAAGATTTCAACTTTTCTCTCTTCAGCCCTATCATAGCTTGCACTACCAAGAATTCCATTATCGTGATGTATACATCCACCTTTGAGTTTAATAACCCTACCATTCAACTTAAAACCAACCTTAGGTATAATCTCAATCTTTCTTATACCAAAGTAAGTAGAATCAACATCGGACTCTTCCCCATCTACTAAAACTTTTACCTCCAGCTTATATAGATACGGATCTTCAATATCCCACAACCTATAATTGTAAATCTCTAATATTTTTGAGATGACCTTTTCTTCTTCGTCTATTTCAAAATTTTCTTCATCCTCTTTTATTAATTCATCTTCTTTCGAAAAAATCCTAAATTGCAATTTACCTCCAATTCTCTTCCCACTTTTTAGCCCAACCTTAATATCTAATAAAGCCTTCTTCTCATCAATGACATCACTCTTCACATGAAGTTCCCAAGGTTTAATAAATACCTCTCCCCCTACCCTCAACCAAACATGCCTATAAATACCA
The DNA here is from genome assembly GCF_000020965.1 of Dictyoglomus thermophilum H-6-12. NCBI lineage: Bacteria > Pseudomonadati > Dictyoglomota > Dictyoglomia > Dictyoglomales > Dictyoglomaceae > Dictyoglomus > Dictyoglomus thermophilum. Next base: position 1,751,888 of record NC_011297.1, read on the forward strand.
GTGCCTGCATACCATCTGGAGCTTGGTTTATGTACATTATTTATATACACTAACAGAGTATTTAACCCCTCGTGGACATATTTTGTAATATCTACCAAAAAGCTTGAATATCCATAAAAATGCTTTTTAAGAAGAGTTCCATTTAAATAAATTTCTGAGTATCCCATTATGCCTTCAAATTCTAAGATTAAATTTTTTCCCAAAAGTTCTTTATCAATAACTAAATCTTTCCTGTAAAAGATATTAGCTCCAGCAGTAAATCCCTCGTCAGGTCCCGAAGGATTATCTTTACTTCTGGGTTTCTCAATAGCTATATCGTGGGGAAGATCCACCTTTTTCCAATCATCTCTAAGGAGAACTTGGCTCAAGAAAGCTAAATTCCCTTCTAAATATTCCCAATCTTTATCAAGATTTATCTTTAACATTTTGCAAACCCCCTATTAAAATGATAACATTAAATTATATCAATAAAATTCCACTGGAGGGATTAATTTATGCAAAGGGTTGAAAAAGCTCTTGAGTCTTTCAAAAAGGGATATAACTGTTCCCAATCGGTATTCTCAGCTTATTCTGACATATTTAATGTAGATAGAAACACTGCCTTGCTTATTGCAAGTGGCCTTGGGGGTGGAATAGGAAGAACAGGAAATGTCTGTGGAGCAGTAACTGGAGCAGTACTTATTTTAGGACTCAAATATGGGTTTTTTAAAGAAGATGAAATAGATCTGGGAAAAGAAAGAGTATACTCCAAAGTAAAGGAATTTTTAAAGAGATTTGAGGAAGAAAACAAGAGTATAATATGTAAGGAGTTAATTGGAGTAGATATAGGAACAGAAGAAGGATTAAAAAAGGCAAAAGAAGAAAAAATATTTGGTAATATATGCCCCAAGTTTGTAGAGTCAGCTTGTAAAATTCTGGAAGAAATGATTAAATAATTTGAAAAAAAGTGGAGGTAAGATATGTGTCTTGGAGTTCCGTTAAAGATCGTAGAAATAAAAGAAGGAAATATTGCCATAGTGGACATGGGAGGATCCACCTTAGAGATAAGCACCATATTTACCCCAGAAGTTAAAGTGGGAGATTATGTATTAGTCCATGCTGGATTCTCTATAAGTATTCTATCCAACGAGGAAGCAGAAGAAATAATTTCGGCATTAGAAGAGCTTGAAAAATAAATGGAACTAAAAGATCTTTTAGAGAAAATAAGAACCATCTCCACAAAAGAAATAAATATAATGGAATTTTGTGGTACCCATACTCATGAGATATTTCGTTATGGCATAAGAGAAATTCTCCCACCCAACATTCACCTTCTTTCTGGGCCCGGATGCCCAGTATGTGTCACTGCAGAGGAAGATATCGACTATATAATTGCCCTTTCTCAAGAATACAACTTAGGCATCATAACCTTTGGAGACCTTGTGAATGTACCAGGAAGTTTAGGAAGCTTAAATTACCTAAGGGCAAGAGGAAAAGAAGTAAGAGTAGTATATTCTCCCCTTGAATCTTTAAATATTGCTAAAGAGAATCCTCATAAAAAATATCTCCTCGTGGGAATAGGTTTTGAAACTACTGCACCTAATTTAGCCTACACCCTTATAAAGGCAACAGAAGAAAACATTAAAAATCTATACTTCCTATCCCTACATAAGCTTACTCCTCCTGCTATGAAAGCCATATTAGATATGGGAGAAATAAAACTCGATGGGATTATTGGACCTGGGCATGTATCTACCATAATAGGAAGGGTAGGCTGGAAGGAGATCTTTGAAAAGTATAGAGTACCTTTCGTAATCATGGGATTCAAACCTGAAGAGATTGTTTACGGAATATATCACTTAGTAAAAATCATAGAAGAAGGAGAGCCAAAACTTTTAAATGCCTATGAAAGAAGTGTAAAAGAGGAAGGAAACAAACATGCCCTTGAAGTAATGTATAAGGTTTTTAAGAAAGGACCTGCTAATTGGCGTGGCCTTGGAATTATAGAAGAAAGTGGCCTTGTTTTAAGAGAGGAATTTGAAGATTTTGATGTAAGAAGAATTTATCCATTAAAGATAGAAAAAAGGGTAGATAACTATAACCCTTGTAAATGCGGAGAGGTTCTTAGAGGAGTTTTAAAACCCACCGAATGTCCACTATTTGGTAAAGCCTGTACTCCAGAATATCCTAAAGGTCCCTGCATGGTATCCTCAGAAGGGACATGCTCTGCCTATTACCTCTATGGAGGAGTATAGATTATGGAAGATATTATCCTTCTTTCTCATGGAAGTGGCGGAGAAAGCACAAGAAAATTAATAGAAGAAGAGATATTAAAATATTTTGGAAACGAATTATTAAATGAGCTTTATGACTCTTCCATCTTTGAAGCCTCTGGAAAACTTGCCTTTACCACAGACTCCTTTGTAATATCTCCTCTCTTTTTTAACGGTGGAGATATTGGAAAACTCTCCATCTATGGAACTGTAAATGACCTTTCGGTTATGGGAGCAAAACCTCTCTATTTGAGTGTAGGATTTATTATTGAAGAAGGCCTTACTTTTAATGAGTTTCGTCAAATACTTCAATCTATGAAATCTGCCAGTAAAGAATGCATGGTAAAGATTATTACGGGTGATACAAAAGTAGTAGAAAAAGGAAAGGGCGATAAGATTTTTATAAACACTACAGGTATTGGAATAATTGAAGAAGGAATGGACTGGAGAGGAAGAAAAATAGAAGAAGGAGATGTAGTAATAATAAATGGAGGAATTGGAGAACACGGACTTTGTATTATGCTTCAAAGACTCGGTATAAAAACTGACGCAGAAGTAAAATCAGATCTTGCTCCCTTAAACTCTTTAACCCTGCCTCTTCTAAAAATCTCTAATAATATAAAATTTATGAGAGATCCTACAAGAGGGGGAGTTGCAGGAGTACTAAATGAGATTGCTCAAAAGCATAATGTAGAGATTGAGGTGGAGGAAGAAAATCTCCCCATAAAACCCTGGGTAAAGTCTGCCAGTGAAATTCTTGGAATAGATCCACTATACTCTGCCAATGAAGGAAAGGTAGTAATAATTGCCTCTGAAAAAGATCAGGACAAAATTATGAACTTTTTAAAAAATCATCCTCAAGGAAAAGAGGCAAGGATCATAGGAAAAATTAAAGGAAAGGGAAGTAGAGTTTACCTAAAAACAAGACTTGGTACAAGAAGAATATTAGATCCTCTTAAAAGAGACTTATTGCCAAGGATTTGCTAAAAACACAAAAGGGGGTGTTTTTTTCGATGTCAACAAAAAGGATTTTACAAAGGATTTTATCAAAGAAAAATCTTACGAGCTTAATACTCCTTTTTATCCTTATTTTTACCATCTCAACTATAACAACTAGTAAAGGAGATGATACTTCATTGTTAAAAAAACCCATAGGAAAAATTCCACCCAATGGAAATCCTCTTATATCCCATAAATTTGGCGCAGATCCAGCGGTACTTGTTTATAAAGATAGAGTATATATTTACCTTACTAACGACATAGTAGAATATGACAAAAATGGAAATGTACTGGAAAATTCTTATAGCAAAATAAACAAAATCACAGTAATCTCTTCGGAAGATCTAGTAAATTGGACTGACCATGGCGAAATTGAAGTTGCAGGGCCAAATGGTATTGCTAAATGGGCTCAAAACTCTTGGGCACCTGCCGTTGCCTACAAAAAGATAGATGGTAAGGATAAATTCTTCCTATATTTTGCTAACAATGCTAATGGGATAGGAGTATTAACAGCAGACACTCCTTTAGGACCATGGACCGATCCTTTGGGAAGATCACTCATCAACTGGGCAACTCCAGGAGTTGCAGGAGTTGTATGGCTCTTTGATCCAGCAGTCTTAGTAGACGATGATGGCAGAGCATACATATACTTTGGGGGAGGGGTTATGCCTGGAAGAGAGGAAGATCCTAATACTGCACGTGTTATGGAACTGGGTAGCGATATGATAAGCGTTGTTGGGACAGCAGTACCCATTCCAGCCCCCTATATGTTTGAAGACTCAGGAATAAATAAGATCAATAATATTTACTACTATTCATATTGCACTAACTTTGGCCCTCGCAAACCAGGTGGCCTCCCCTTAGGAGCTATTGCATATATGACCAGCAAAAATCCTATGGGACCATGGGAATATAAAGGAATCATACTTAAAAATCCAGGCAATTTCTTTGGGGTTGGAGGAAATAACCATCATCAATTATTTGACTTCAAAGGAAAATGGTATATAGCATACCACGCCCAAACCTTGGCAAGGGCTTTAGGCATTGCAAAGGGATATAGATCACCCCATATTAATGAGGTACAAATTGAAAATGGAGTTATAAAAGAAGTATTTGCAGACTACAAGGGAGTACCTCAAGTTAAAAATTTTGATCCCTATAGAATTGTGGAAGCAGAAACCTATGCATGGTGCGCAGGAATCTCAACTAAAAAAGCCAATGCAAGCAACAATATATGTCTAACCGACATAGATAATGGAGACTGGATTGCTCTATCTAAAGTAGATTTTGGAAATAATCCTCCTAAAAAATTTAAAGCAGCTATCGCCAATATCAAAGGCAAAGGTTATATAGAAATAAGAATAGACTCTATCGATGGCAAAAAGATAGGAACTTTAGAAATAAAACCTCAAGGTAATAACTCCTCTTGGATAGAAATAGAAACATCTGTTGATGAGGTAAAAGGAGTCCATGATCTATACTTTATATTCAGAGGTGAGGGTGAGAGCCTCTTTGACTTTGATTACTGGCAATTTATAAAGTAATTTTTAAATAAAAAGGAAGGAGGAGAAAATGAACCATATAAAGATTGAAAAAGGCAAATATGTTGGTGTTTTTCCTGACAATTGGAAGTTTTGCGTAGGAAGTGGAAGAATAGGTCTTGCTCTCCAAAAAGAATATATAGATGCCCTCTCTTTTGTAAAAAGGCATATAGATTTTAAATATCTAAGAGCCCACGGATTACTCCATGACGATGTGGGAATTTACAGAGAAGACATAGTAGACGGAAAAACAATCCCTTTTTATAATTTCACCTACATTGACAGAATATACGATTCCTTTTTAGAAATTGGAATAAGACCTTTCGTTGAAATTGGATTTATGCCCTCAAAACTTGCCTCTGGAGATCAAACAGTATTTTACTGGAGAGGCAATGTTACTCCCCCTAAAGATTATAAAGAATGGGAAAAGTTAATAAAAAATGTGGTGAAACATTTCATAGATAGATATGGAGAAAAAGAGGTTACTCAATGGCCTTTTGAGATTTGGAATGAGCCCAATTTAACCGTATTTTGGAAAGATGCAAATCAGGCAGAATACTTCAAATTATACGAGGTTACAGTAAAAGCAATAAAAGAGGTAAATGAAAACATAAAGGTTGGAGGACCTGCAATCTGTGGTGGATCAGACTATTGGATAACTGATTTTCTAAATTTCTGTTATAAGAACAATGTACCTGTAGACTTTTTAACTCGACATGCCTATACAGGCAAACCTCCTATATATACCCCTCACTTTGTATACCAAGATGTGCATCCCATCGAATACATGTTAAATGAATTCAAAACCGTTAGAGAGATGGTGAAAAATTCTCCATTCCCTAACCTACCAATACATATTACTGAATTTAACAGTTCTTACCATCCCCTCTGCCCCATACACGATACTCCCTTCAATGCTGCTTACTTAGCAAGGGTACTAAGTGAGGGAGGAGACTATGTTGACTCCTTCTCTTATTGGACCTTTAGTGATGTGTTTGAGGAAGCAGACGTTCCAAGATCACTCTTCCATGGTGGATTTGGTCTTGTAGCATTCCACAATATTCCAAAACCAGTTTTCCATATGTTCACCTTCTTTAATGCTATGGGAGAAAAGATCCTCTATAGAGATGACCATATCTTAATAACCGAAAGAGAAGACAAGTCAGTTGCCTTAATTGCTTGGAATGAAGTCATGACAAAAGAAGAAAATCAAGAAAGAAAATATAGAATAGAGATACCCGTAGATTACAAAGAGGTTTTCATAAAACAAAAGTTAATTGATGAGGAATACGGAAATCCATGGCGCACCTGGATTCAAATGGGCAGGCCGAGATTTCCAAGCAAAAAGCAAATAGAAACATTAAGAGAAGTAGCAACTCCTAAAGTAACTACTTTCAGAAAAACAGTAGAAAATGGACATATTACTCTTGAATTTACATTAGGTAAAAATGCTGTTACCCTCTTTGAAATAAGCAAGGTTATTGATGAATCACATACCTATATAGGTCTCGACGATAGCAAAATACCAGGTGGATATTAATAAAAAGGCTCCCATTGAGAGTGAGAAAAACTCAATGGGAGCCTGTGTTCTTAAATATTCTTAATCCCCATATACCTCCTATAATTCCAATTAAAGCAAGAAATAGGTACATTCCCTTAAGTCCTATTATGTCCGCTACATTCCCTGAAACAAAAGAAGATAAAGTTTGAGATAAAGCTATAGATAGATTTAATATACCCTGTCCTATTGCCCTCTCCTCAGGAGGGACCAACTCATTCATATAAATAGGTGCTACATTTATAGTTATCACAAAAGTAAAAATATGGGTAAAAAGTTGAACCAATATTACATCCAAAGCCCCTCTTGCAAAAAAGTAAAGAGTAGACCTAATAGGCATGGCAATCCCTGCAAGAATAAGCAAGATTTTTTTTCCCTAATTTATCTGCCATATTTCCCCAAAAATAAGACATAGGAATTTCAGGAGCAGAGCACACCACTAAGGCCCAACTTATGTCACTATTTGAACCCCCTAAATATTTAATCAAAAGATTTACATTACCAGAGGTTCCAGTAAGAGCAAAGCTATAAAAGAACATAAACAACAAGAATTTCCTTATCTCTTTTATTAAAACTAACCTCTTTACATCACTAAAAGTTAAAGTCTTTGTTTCAACTTTAAATTCTGGTTCTTTGACCAATAAAAGAATGAGAAAACAAAGCAAAAATATCGCTGAAATTATAGGAAACATATATTTAGGATCAGTTAATTTTGGATAAAAGCCTGTAGCAAGCATCATTACTAAAAAACCAATAGGCGCCCATACTCTTGTAGAAGCAAAAGATCTGCCTACAGAAGATGTAGATGAATAATCAAGAATAAGAACATTACTTAAGGTAGTAATAGTATTCATAAAAATCCCAAATATAGGATAAATTATAAGAAAAGACAAATAAGATCCTAATTTAGGAAATAAATATCCATAACCTAACATAAGCATTATTGCACTAAGAACCATAAAGGGTTTTCTTTTTCTAAATTTATCCGACAAATATCCAATATATACCTGAGAAAAGGCACCAAAAAACCCAAATAGTCCTGCAAGAATTCCTATCATACCTATAGAGAAATTTTTTTGCTCTCTTAAATACACAGGAATAAAAAAGAATATAAAAGTCCAAGCCATATAATATACAAAAAGAAAAATCCTCAATAAATAAAGTTCTTTATTTTTAAACCTCATATTTCCTTACCTCTAACCAAAGTTTTATATAGAAATCAATTTACCATTTAGAGTAAACTCTAAGTCAAGAAAATGAAAAATGTTAACATTATCTACTTTAAAAATAAGTTTTATTGCCTTATAATAACAAAGTATGAGCTCAAAAGTAGTTATATATAACGCAGAATATGAAAAAGAATCTTTAAAAGATAAGATTCGAAATGCTTTAAAATACTTTGACCTTCCCGAATTTAAGGCAAAAAGAATTCTTATTAAACCCAATCTTCTCATGGCCTCATCTCCTGATAAAGCAATTACAACCCATCCTGTACTAATAGAGGCCATCATAGAAGTCTTAAAAGAGAAAGAGGTAGGAGAAATATTTATAGGAGACACTCCTGGAAACACATCTACAAACTTAGATTATCTTTATAAGATAACGGGTATGAAAGAGATTGCAGAAAGACAAAAAGTAAATCTTGTAAATTTATATACCTACGGAGTTATTAATATTAAAAGTGAGGTTGCAGAAAATATTCCAATAACCAAATTTATAAAAGATGTGGATTACATAATTAATGTACCAAAGCTTAAAACCCATACCTTTATGCTAATGACCTGTGTTATAAAGAATACCTTTGGACTTGTGCCAGGGATGAATAAATCTCGTATGCATGCTATTGCCATAAATCCAGAAAATTTTGCCAAAATCCTAGTGGAGATATTTAATGAGGTAAATCCCATAATAAATATAGTGGATGGAATAGTAGGAATGGAAGGAGAAGGTCCCTCTGCTGGAAATCCAAGAAAATTTGGGAAAATCATCATTGGAAAAGATCCTGTGGCAGTAGATGTGATATCAAGTCTTCTTCTTGGATATAAACCCGAAGAGATTTACACAAATGTTATTGCCCACAAAAAAGGGCTTGGAGAAATAGAGCTTGATAAAATTGAGGTTATAGGGGAAGAAAAAGATAAAATTTATAACCCCGATGTGGCAAAAGTAAAAAGCTTTTACAACCTTTCTAAAAAAGTTCCTTCCTTTATGGGAAACATTGCCTCCTTTTTATATAACAAATTGATTAGGCAATATCCTGTTATCGAAGACAAGAAATGTATAAAATGTAGAATATGTGAAAATAGTTGTCCTAACAAGGCTATAACTTATACCCCAGAAGGAATGATCATAGATTATAAAAAATGTATCTCCTGCTTTTGCTGTCACGAGCTTTGTCCCCAAAAGGCTATAAGATTAGAAAAGAGTTTACTCGCCAGAAAGTTATTTGGGTAATTATCTATCTTCTAATTCAAAAATATTCCTTCCAAAAATAAGTATAAGCGTAATAAAAACAAAGATCATTACAAAAGCAAAAGAAAAGACAAAAGTTGCTCCTCCTTCCTCCACGCCTAAGGAAATTCTCAAGGCTCTTCCCACATAATAAAGAGGTAAAAACCTTGCAAAAACCTTCAAATAGTTAGGTAGAAAGTCTAAAGGAAAGTAAACACCAGAGAAGAATAACATAATATTTACTAAAAGATTTCCTACATTATTTGCCGCTTGAGGCTCTCTAAATAACGAGGCAAGGAGTATTCCCAAAGCCATCATACCAAGAATTGAAGAAGAGATAGAGATAAGTAAAAAGGTCCAATTTATGGAAAAATTTAAGCTAAAAATAAGCTGAGCTATCAAAAGAACAAATAAACAAGAAAAAATCCCTGCAATAAAATTACCTACAATCATCCCTGATATAAATGTAATAGGACTTACTGGAGTTACAGCAAATCTTCTAATAACCTTCCTTTTCCTATAATATCCAAAAAGAGCAATCATAGTAAATATAGCCGACGAAATGGAAAAACTTAAAACTCCAGGTATTGTATATCCTAAGGTAGAAACCTGAGCCTTTCCTGGATCAATTAATTCCTCTTCTACCCTTATAAATCCTCTATCTATTCCAGCCTCATGAAGGGAATAAATCTTAGAAAAGCTTTCTCCAAAAGTCCTTAAGAAAGGTTTCTGTTGAAAACTCGCAAAGTTAATAATAAAATTAAACTTCTCTCCATCAAAGATTATTGCTCCATCAACACTGCCCTTTAAGACTTTATCCCTTAAAATCGCTTCATTTTCAAATTCAACAACCTTAATATTTTCTATCCTCTCCAAAACTTTAACAATCTCAGCACTATCCTTTATTACTCCAATTTTAATTCCATTTTCACTAGATCCTTCCCCTCCTCCAAAGACAAACCCAAATATTACTACAAACATAATAGGTAAAATAAGAGAAAAAAGGAAGGTAAAAGTATCTCTGTAAAAACTTTTTATCCTATATAATGCAATAGTTATAAATGTCTTCATGACAGTTCCACTCGCCTATATTTTCTTATAGAGACTACTAAAAATAAGACGGTATAGAGTAAGGGAATAAGAATTGTTAAATAAATAGGATAAGGAGATGGCATAACTCCAAGGGTATCCCTTATACCTGCTGCAAGATAAGTAATAGGATTAATAACCACAATCCATTTTATAAACCATGGCACATCACTTATAGGAAAGTATATACCTCCAAGAAATTGCAAGGGAAAATTAAGAATTTGGCCTATCACTCCTGCAGAGCTAGTATTTTTAGCAACAGCAGATATAAAGAATCCCATAGCTGATAGAGCAAGCATAGCAAGAAAAGTATAAAGGAAGAAATAAAAAGAAAGAAAGTTCACACTACTTTTATATATAACCTTACTTACAAAAGTAACAAGCAAAGTTTGAAGCATAAAGAGATAAAAACGGGAAAGAAAATAAGAGAGAAAGAAATTTAAAGAAGAAATAGGAGCAATAATAAACCTTTTCAATATCTTTCCCTCTCTATACCAAGAAAGTTCCTGACCAATTCCGAACAAACCCGTAAAAAATATAGCAAGAATTACAATACCAGGATATATAAAATCTACATAAGAAAAACCAACTTTACTTCCTACTATTTCACTCTTAACCTCATAATCTTTTATTTTTGTCATTCTCTTAGCAAATTCTAAATTTAATCTTTCAACAATATTTTTTACCACCATACTCGCAGCCTGAGAAGAAACATCATGCTTCAAAGTATAAACCTTAATAGGAGCAGGATTTTCCCCAAAACCCATCATCTTCATAGTAATATTAGAAATAACAAGGCTATCAAAACCCTCTGGTATCTCCACAATAAGCTTAGTTTTTCCCTTTTTAAGATCTTCTATAAGTTTGTCCTTAATAGAATTATCTTTAAAAACCTTTAAGTTAAATACCTTGTTTTCTCCTTTACTCAAGGTATCAAACACCTGATAAACCATATTAGAGAAATCGCCATATTCTGATTTTAATAAATATACATCAAAATTTACTTTTTCTACTTTGGAAGGAAAAATAGTGATAAGTATAACCATAAGAAGAACAGGGAAGGCTACACACCAGAAAACATAAGATCTTTCTCTTAAAGCAGATTTAAAAAAGTAAATAGAGTTCTTGAAAACCATCATTCTTCCCTAAGCTGTTTTCCAGTAAGAGTTAAAAATACATCTTCTAAGTTAGGTTGCCTAATAATCTCATTTCTTACATTAATTCCCTTTTCTTTAGCAATCCGTAAAAGAATTCCAATAGTTTCAAGCACATTATTGGTCTTTATTATAAGGCGCTTATGCTTCTCATTATAAGAATAATTCAAACCTATATTACTTAACTCTTCCAAGAAACCATCACTATGCTCTACTTCTACCTCAATTACACTCTCCCCACCAATACTCTTTATCAAATCTTCAGGGGTTCCTTCCCTTATTATCTTTCCATGATCCATAATACAGACCCAGTCAGAGAGAAATTCAGCCTCTTCCATATAATGAGTGGTCAATACTATGGTTTTTCCCTGCTTTTTAAGCTGCAAAAGCAAATCCCAAATACTTCTTCTTGCCTGTGGATCAAGCCCTGTAGTAGGCTCATCAAGAAACAGAAGAAGAGGATCATTAATAATAGCAAGACCTATAGCAAGCCTTTGTCTCTGCCCTCCAGAAAGCTTCTCCACATAACTTTTTGCTTTATCCTTCAAACTTACAAAATCAAGAACATCATCTACATTTAAGCCTTTCTTGTAAAAACTCCTAAACATAGAAAGGGTTTCTCTTACTGTAAGGTTGCCAATGAGATTTGTCTCTTGCAAAGAAACACCTATGAATTCTTTTTCTTCTCTTCCTATCCTTTCCACTTGTCTTCCAAAGATGGTTATCTTTCCACTATCAGGAGTTCTTAATCCTTCAATAATCTCAAGAGTTGTAGTTTTACCAGCCCCATTAGGTCCTAAAAGGGTAAATATAGAGCCCTGCTTGATTTTAAAACTTACACCATCAACAGCCTTAATATTTCCATAATATTTTCTTAGATCTTCTACTTCAACAATAAATTTGTAAGTATTCATGAAATCATTATAAGACCATGCTAATAATATTTCAACCAAAAAGTTTTACACTCAACCACATGGGTATAAAAAATCAAGCTTTAGCACTCTCATATCATTTTTACGGAATGTACTCTTCTTAACATACGGGCTTTTACAAAAAATTTATCTTTAAAATTGTGCTCATCCTTTACCAAGAATCGATTGGAAGACTATTTAAAAGTTTACGAAACAATTGTTATTTTATAAAATATATGGCATAAAGATTAGAAAGATAGAATTTAAGCTACTAATAAATCTTTCAAAAATTTCTTTGAAAAAATAAAGAAAAACAATAAAAGAAAGAAATCTTAAAATATTATCCTAATTATCTTATTTTTGAACTCCTATTATTTAATATTTCTACAAAATATCAATTAAAGAATTTAAAGAGATAGCAAAAAAAGCTTTCTGATTTACCTTCTATTTTTTTAGATTCAAGCTTTTCGAATAGGAAAAGAAGGAATTTTTAGTTTTCACATGAGAAAAGAGTATGTGATAATAAGCAAGATAAGATTTAGATATAACAATATAATATACTATGAAATTCGAAAGGAATAAGGAATAGTAAAGATAAAAACCAAACGTAAAGGTATGTATGATAGTATATATGCTAGGTAAAAGGAAAAGAATAGTATTAGAAGGTAAAGTAAGAAAAGATATACAGCAGTAATATAAAACTCACAAATCTAAGTAATTCTATTTTTAGGAAACAAAGAACATAAGTCTATAAAGATAAAAAAGATAGAGAAAAAACTTAAACTAGTTATAAAGATAAAACAGATATTGAGGTATTCAAGTAGAGACAATCTTTACAGAATTGGAAACAGAACAGAAGGAGCATAAGAATTTTGATTTAAAATAAGAAAATCAAAAAGATTGGTATTGGAAAACTCTATGAAGAAGAAAGAAATTATTGAATATCCAGTCTATAGAAAATATCAATAGAAAAATCAACCAGAAAAAGGTTATAGTTCTATTAAGAAAGAACACTTTGAACTTTATAAAAAGCCAAAAGTTTAAAAGACAAGGACTTTATAATATTTTTGACAATACTGACTTTTACGCCATTTTAATAATTATACTTTTAAAATTTTTCTCAAAAAATCCAACATTTTAAAATTTAATATCCAGTCAATTTCTTTCATACTCCTTAACAATGGCTCTTTCATATGATGCCATGCTGGACCGTCGGTAATCCATAAGAAATCTATCCCCTTCTCCTTAGCAGCTCTATTCATCTCAATATAGCTTTCTGCAATAGAGATAGGTTTACTACCTACAACATTATAAAAATTGCACTCAATAATCAATATGGGCGAGTTATTCTTATAAATTACAATATCATGAGTTTTTCCCTTGCTTTCTTCTTTAGAAATTACAGGATATAGAGAAAAATTTGAATCATTCTCTACCATAACATAATCTTCTGTAGAGATAAGTTTCTTTATTTTTTGCTGGCACATCCTCTCAAAAATATCTCCACTTCTATTCTTTCGAGCATTTGTATCTAAACCAACCTCCACCCCAAGAAGGTAGTCATGAATATCTGTAACCTCTTGAAACAAATCCAGGATTCCAGTTTTATGACAAAAATTTACAATCTGATAAACATTACTTTCATTTATACGAGACCGCTCGAATTCAAAAGTAATAAATTCCTCAATACTAGGCTCAAAAATATCAATTTTCCCATTTCTTATTCTCTCTGCAATAAGTAGGGGAATCACCTCTACAACTTGTGGATATTCTAATAATAAATCTTGTAAATGTTTTTTTATATCTTTAGGTTCTACTTTAGTTAAAGAGTTCAACAAAGACAGCTCAATCAGATGTTGATTAACAGCTTCCTTTACCTTAGTCCAATCAACAAAATAATCATAAGTTTTGTTTGAAGATAACAGATTATCAAAAAAATAACTTTTGTATTCATCAAAATCTTTAAAACCTAATTCTTTAAACTTAACCATCTTTCCACCATTTTATGCTAAACTTATATTTTTTATACTCTTTCTCATCCTCTGGTTTTCTAAAAACAAAAATATGTTCATGTCCAATAAGATAAAATTCATACTCCTTTGCTCGCCACCTCTCCCTTGTAGCTTTCATATTCCATTGTAACTTAATAATATCTTCTTTCAAAATAAATCCCACCTCTAAAAATACTTGCATAACCCTATAGGCAATAGGCACATAATACTTATGCTTTCTTGTGTCACCAATCAAAATTGCACATACTTTACCAGGTTTCAATACTCTAAATGATTCCTCCGCCACTTTTTCCATCTCTTTTAAATATTCTTCTAAAGGAAGCTGTGACAAATCATCACTTTGTTTCTTATTTTTAGTATACGAAATTATACCTGCATATGGTGGATGAGTAGCAATAAGATCTATACTATTATCCTCAATTTTATTAAGATTTCTAGCATCCCCCCAGTAAGTTTTTATAATTGGCTCACTATATTTAGGAAAGAGAGGATTATAAGAAAAGTTCAAACGGTCTAAAGCAACCATCACTGCATCTAAATTAATATCAACACCTATTGCATTCCTTTCAAGTAGTTTTGCTTCAACAAGCGTAGTGCCGCTTCCCATCATCTGATCAAGAACCCAATCTCCTTTTGCGGTATACTTTAAGATAAGATTTCTCGGAATATAGGGAGACCAATTTCCTCTATAATTTCCTTTATGAGTAGCCCAACTACCTCTATCAGGAAAACTCCAAACAGTTGTTTTTTCAGGAGTATAATTTTCAGGAGGGCTGTATGACTTAATATCCCAATTTTTATTTAGCTTTACTTTTACATCCTCAATAATGACAAACTCATTTTCTTCTACAAACCTTATATAATCCTCTTTTGTTATTTCTTTCATATCTTTATAATTTTTAGTCATTTTTTATATTCCAGTATACTCTATCTTATTTTTAAATAATAAAATAAACTTTGTATTTCTTTACCATTTTACAAAAAGCAAATTTTCCCCTTTTAAACATCTTATTGCTTCCTTAAGAGTCATTATTTGGAAAAGCTTTTTAGCACGACATTAAACCTTTTTAAGCCCTTAAGGTTTCATCATTTTTCAACATCTTATAATAAGATACAGCAAGTAAGGGCATAAGTCAAGACTGCTTGAGAAAACAGACCATATAGGTAGGGAATAAGTGTAAATATAAAAAACATGATACTTAAAAACTCAAATAAAATAGGTACCAAAAATCAAGCTTTAGTATTTTCTTATTTAGGATGCTAAAGAAATAAAAAAATAATACTCGATATCAAAAACTTTGTATTGGGAAATATCTCTTGTTAAGTTCAGGAAAGAGAACACCTCAAAATTTTTATCTTAACTAGTTTATTTATGCTTTCTCTAAATACCTTTTTACTACAGAAATAAACTCTTCTATATCTTTAAAGTTATTTTTAAGAATTTCATATAATTCTTCTTTAGTAATCAAATTGTCATTGTACTAATCTATTTCTATAACCTACCATCTGGACAAGTTTTTCACCTAAATCCTTATCAGCTACTCCTACCTCAACTAAACCTTTTGCTATAGACTTATACTCCATAGATAAATCAGTAGTATGATGGTCATCACTAGTTTATTAAACTGCCAAATAAATAGGATTAATTATAACCGTATGAGCATTGAGAGAGAATATCAGGGTGAAAAGTCAAAAACTTAGAAATCTCATGTAAGAAAGGTACAAAAAATCAAGCCTTAATTAATCTCATACCGTTCTTATGGAATGTACTTTCCCCATCGCATGGCCTTTTTACAAAGAATTTATCTTTATTACTTGAAAGACTTATGTCACTATTAATTGTTAAAGCTCTTCCTCCTCACATTCTTACATATCTTTTAAGAAGCTCAATCTCCTCTTCTGTAAGCTCTCTATATTCTCCCACATCCAGATCCTCATCAAGAGTAAGCGGTCCAATTCTTACCCTCTTTAAGTACTTAACTTCATGATCTAAGGCATACATTATCTTTTTTATTATGTGATATTTACCTTCGGTGATAGTTATAAGAAGCTCCGACTCTTCAAAAGAAGTTTTCAACACATTCACCTTAAAAGGCTTTGTTTTATATTTATCCTTTTTAAGATATATCCCTTCTTTTTCATACTTTGAAAAATCTATATCTGAAACATCTCCTTCTACAATCACAAAGTACTCTTTTTCTACATTCCACTTAGGATGAGAAAGCCTATGAGCTAAAACTCCATCGGAGGTAATTATGAGAAGTCCTTCTGTATCGATATCCAACCTTCCAATAGGGAAAAGCTTATTTACTATGGGCTCTGCTGAAAAAAGATCCATTACTGTAGGATAATTTTCATCATATGTAGCAGTAATATAACCCTTGGGTTTATTAAGCATAAAGTAATAATTCTCTTTGTATTCAACTTCCTGCCCTTCTATCTCCACCACATCAGTGTTAGGGTCTATATGAAAAGAAGGGTCTTTCACAGGAACATCATTAACATATACTATTCCTGCTTTAATAAGTTTTTGTACTTCCTTTCTACTACCAAATCCTTGATTTACAAGAAATTTATCAAGCCTCATTTATATCAACTCCTAAAAGGAGGGAGATAAAACTCCCTCCCTATATTTTAAAATACAATATGGTATACAGTTTGTGGAGGTATCTTCAATTCAAAGTAATTATTTTGAATATTATTCACTTCTCCCATCTTTCTTATTTCAGGGGATTGGTAATCAAAGCCATAAATAGTACAGGAGGTATAAGTTCTACCTCCCCCAATATTTATCTTTGCAATTCCCTCTTTGTCCCAGCTTCTATTAATTATTATAATATGTAGTTTTCCTTCATTATCACTGTGAATAGAGGCATAAACTGGCATATTCTCTACATCAGAAGTTTCTGCCTTGACACATATGTCTCCATATTTAGATCCTTTTCCATCATAATTCAAATAAATATTATAGGCAGAAGTGATATAACTCCCAGAATCTCCCCACCTTGTAGCAAGAAATACCCCATATTTCCCAAATATACCTAATACATCTGTCTGGGCAATTCCTCCCGATATATGATCTTTACCTCCATAATCATACTCTGTTATGGCAAGCTTTGTACCAGGATAATAAGTCTCTATATCTTTCATTACAGTAGGAATAATAGGCAGATACTCTGGGAACCATTGGTTTATCCAACTGTTCTCTCCTGCAGTAATCTGTCCCTTTTGAGATGTTTTATAAGTTGGATCCCATAAGGTTCTTGGTGCCTGCATTCTTGCAATAGATGTATCTTTATTAGTAGCATTTTCTCTATCAAAACAAATCCTCACACCCGAAGAAGATCTCGCCTCAGGATACCAGTGAATGGAAAGTACATCAAGAAGCCTTTTTCCATAACTTTCCGATGCTTGTTTCATCTTCTCAAGGTAATAGCTTATAAACCACTTGTGATTTCCCTTTACCTGATTCCAATCAGGTGCATCTTGTAAGGAATAATATCCCATAAAACCATAAGACTCATAACCCAAAACCATTGCATAAGGATCCATTTCTTTAATAACTTTAGCAAGCTCAATAGATTTTGATATTAGTTCACTACAAGTTACTTTATTAGGGTGTATCCTGGGATGAGTACTTGACCAAAGATCTGGCTCATTGTCAAGTATATATCCTTTTATCCCTGTATCAGTATTTGCTTTTCCAAATTTATTAATCAGATAATTCAAAAGTTCATCCATATAAACATAATTATCAGAGGTATCAGGATTTAAAAAGAAAGGAGCATTTTTTCTAAATTTTACTTCAGCCCATCTTGGAGATGGCGCAGTCTCGCTTTCCAAAACAGTCCCATTACTATCTTTTGCCACATATCCTGCCATCTGTAGAGTAATAAGACTTATTGCTCCCATACTAAGAGACTGCTTATGAAACTCTGTGAGTACTATGGCAGGAACATTATACTGATTTTCAGGTATACCCATAGCCCAAGGTAAGTAATAATCGCTAGAATGATCCCAATCTGATCCTGCATTGGACATATTAGTCTCCCAATTATATCCTGTCAACCTATTTCCTCCAATCCTTCTTGCTGTATGCTTTACCCCTTCTACATCTTGGTTTGCCCCATAAATATAGGGACTATGGGAGTTCTATCCTGATCAGGATTCACAGTAATATTTACTGTAAACTCACCTATTGGCGTAATAACACCTCCCTGAGATGATTCTTTTACACACCCCGATGTAAAGAAAACCAGGAAGAGAATTAAAAGAAAAAGTTTGAAGCCTTTCAAAAAAGTCCCTCCCTTCTAAAATTCTTCATATATTTTATACCTATTGGTAGGGGTTTAAAAGAGTTTGAAAGGATTCAAAACTTTTTGAATAAAAGAGAATAAAAAAGGGTTTAATTTAAAAATAAAGTGCCACAGGCTCAACAGACCCTACTTGGAAGCCTCCTTGTACCTTCTCACCTTTCAGCCTCAGGATTTTCCAGATTTCATAGGAGCACCGGGCTTCTCCAACACTCCTACTACTCTCCACCCCCTAAGTACTTGGTAAGGAGTCTAGCTCCTTCACCTTTCCCTAGGTACCCAAGACTTTACTCAGTGCCAAGGTACATCAGGAGTACCTTTCGGACCCCTTGACGCCTGTAGCAATTATAATTTTAACATAACTTTAAAAATTGTCAAGGGGTATTTTTTATATTAATTTAAAATTATATAAATTTCAGTTGCCACCAACTCTTTTTTATTATTCTCAAAAATGAATCCATTTATAAAAACCTTACTCTTTATTTTAAGAAAACCAAAACCCACACTTTTATGTTTTTTCAATTCCAAACCTTTGTTCGTTTTCACAAAACTGGCAAAATAAAATTTTGTGCCCGAAGTTATTTTTATACTTACCACATCATTCCTCACAAATCCCTTTATATTTTTACTATGGCTTTCAACCTTTACTTTAAGAAGCCCAGAAGGACCAATAAACATTATAGACCCTTTAATATTAAAATTTTCTCTTGGTTTTGCCTCAATCAACTCAGTGTTAATAAGAGAAAACACTAATAACAAGAGAAGAAGAAAAATAAATTTCTTAAATCTCATTTAAAATACCTCCTTTTAAAATTAATTCACCCTAAAAAGCTCATCTGCCCTTTCTTTTATCAGTTTTCTCTTTTCAAGGGTTTTTTCAAAAACCTCATCAAAAATTTTAGGAAGATAACTCTCTAATACTTTAACCCCTTCTTCGGTTATTCCCCCTTTTGTGGCAACTTTTTCTATTATATCTTCAAAAGTCAAGTTCATATTATAAATTAACTTTGCAGTACTATATTACCACGTCTTCTCTCATAGTATTGTTATGTCTCAAGGAAGATTTCAGGAGTTCATTAAAAATAGAAGCTAAAAATCCTGACGCACAACTTGTTATCTCTACTGCAAAAGGAAAATCTTCCTCTCTTATTCTCTTCACCTTACTTATCTTCTCAAATAGCGACTTTATAAAAACCTTGTTCTCTTCTCTAACTTTATCATTATGAGAAATGAGGGTTATTCCCTCATTTATCTCTGACAATACTGTGGGAGTAACCTTTGAAATTTGCCCATCAAATACCTTTTCAATATTTTTCAAAAAATTCCTTTATTTCATCTAAAACTCCTTTTACTTCTGGCTGTTTCACACAGATAAAAATATATTTTGCCTTTTTTGCAAGATCTTTATTATTCTCTGCAATATTAATTTTAGGATAAACTTCTTTTAATCCTAAAAGCTTACTTTTTGTCCTTGTAGAAACAATTATTTCCTCTGGTTTTAATATTCTCTCTCCAATAAACTTTTTAACCAGCATACTTCCCATATTACCGTAGCCTATAAAACCTATCACCTACGCATCACCCCTTTGAAAATTTTTGCTATTTTAACATAACAATTATTCTTGCTCAAAATTTATCCTTTCCATACTTCATAAACCTTGAAAAAATATGATTAATCTCTTATTAGACCATTCCCAAATAAAATATTTGCAAATTTATAGGCTTCTTTTGTCCTTTCCATACCCTATTTCACATTTAATCTAAAGAATAAGAAAAATAAAAAGATCCTACTGACTGCTTTTACTCATTTTTATAGAAATCTATTTTAATATATAATTAAATTCAAAATAATTGTGTAAAACGTTTTATCACCAAAATTTCAAAAAAGACAAAAATTTGTCCTCTTAAAATAAAGATTTTATCAATACTTCCAAGTAAGGTAAATTTGAAAATCAAATGATATTAAAGTAAAATATATCCCAAAAAGGGGAAGGGTATTTGAAAAGTGCTAAAGAATTATTTCTTGGGTAAAATTAAAAATCTCTTAGTATGTTTTTCTTTATTATTTTTGCTACTCGGAGCAATTGTTTTAGGTAGTATGGAGGAAAGTAAAACAATAATACTGAATGGAAGAATATATAACCTTATTCCACTGAGCAAAGTTCTGTCCATAAGAGTTGTTGCTTCCTCTGGTATGTTTACTGAGGTTACTACCTCCTGTTCCTATGGAACTGTAGGTGCAAATATTGCTTGGGCAAAAGGACAAGCAAATTTCAGAGCTTATATAGGAATAGCGGGAGTAGGAGGCACTATAGGATCATTTTCTTTGAGTGTCTCAGATTCGGTAATTCTATAAGAAAAGGAGGGTATTTTAATGGAAAACTTATTAAAGATTATAAAAGATGTCTTTTGGTCCAATGACTCTTAAGAGACCTATAAGATTTTTAATTCAAATATTAGTTCTATTCATATGTTCTGTAACCGTGCTTAGAATTTTAGTAGAGATTTTTTCTATCATAATTATTAATTTAGGAATATGGACGGATAAACTCTTAAAATTATTAGGTTTAGGATAATCTAATAAACAACTTTATTTCACTTTTGAAGATAAAATGATAAGAAGATCTTAAATAAAGACTTAAAATTTATAGAAAGGCAAAAATAAGGGTAAGAGATGATGTGGATGAAGGAGAAATTAACAAAATAAAACTAATGCTTTTTGAAAAATTTAATGATGTGATCTCCGACTGTATAATTAAATCCTACTTACTGGATATAAGCTTCAAAAAACAAGATGTAAATTTATTAGAAATCCTAAGGTTTATTGCCAATTTCATACCTATAGAGGATATACATAATGAGGATATTCAGACCGAAGAAGTAATCAAACTTATATATGAGGAAGCCCAAAGATGAAAAAGTATATTTATATTGCTAAAGGATTTCTTCTGGAAAGGATGGTTTATAGATTTTCCTTATTTTTTAATGCTTTAGAAAAATATATTTATATTTTATTGATTTTCTTTTTGTGGAAAGCCATATATAGAAGTTTAGGACAGGAAAGTTTAAACATGAGCTTTGAAAGTACCTTTACTTACCTTTCCTTAGCAACCGCAATCTTTGGTCTTTTTCAGACCTGGGTAGACTGGGACATAGCTCAACTTATGTTAAGCGGAAATCTTTCCATCATTTTGACAAAGCCCTTAGACTTTCAGATTTATATGTTTTTCAAAAGAATCACATGGGTTATACTTAATCTTTTAACTATAACTTTTCCCGTTTTAGTAATTCTCAGGTTTATTCTCAATATGCCCATTAGTATAGGCATTAATTTTTTATTCTTTATCCTTTCTGTAATTATTTCATATTTAATATACTTCAGTATTGACTTTATCGTAGGAGTTACTGCCTTTTTTACTGAAACCATTTGGGGACTTTCAGTAACAAAAGACGCCATAATCTTATTTCTCTCTGGAGGAATCATACCTATCCCTCTTTTCCCAGAAAATTTAAGGAAGATTTTAGAACTATTACCCTTTAAAACCATATACCATATGCCCATAGAGGTTCTTATCAACAAAAGCTATACCCTCCCCGATTATTTGAATTCCTTAATAGTACAAATCTTTTGGCTTTTTATCTTTTTAGCTTTAAGCAGAATATATTATAAATTAACAGAGAGGTTTATTAAGATAAATGGGGGATAAATCCAGATTAAAGTACTACATAAAGGTATATTTTTGGTTTATTGCTCAGGATATAAAGGGAAGAATGCAATATAGGGTAGACTTCTTTATTAGTACTATTGGTATGGTAATCACAAATCTTTTTGGGCTTCTTTCTATATATGTAATTTTTAGATCCATACCAAATATTTTGGGATGGAATTATTATGAGATCCTGTTCATATATGGTTTTTCTTTACTTTCTCTAACTCCTTTGCAACTTTTCTTTGACAACCTCTGGAATCTACCTTACTATCTAATCTCAGGCGATTTTATAAAATACTATCTTAAGCCCCTTAATATATTCTTTTTCTATTTTGCAGAAGTTTTTGACATGAAAGGTTTAAGCCAATTAATCATAGGTATAATTACTCTCTCTTATGCATGGATAAAATTAAATTTAGAATTTAATCTCTTAAAATTTCTTCTTTTAATAATCTCCTTAGTAAGCAGTTCTTTAGTTATGGTCTCTCTTATGGTAATGGGGTCTGCAGTAGCTTTTTGGGTATTGAATGTAACTCCCCTTTTAAACTTTATTTTTAGACTTAGAGAATATACAAGATATCCAGCAGATATCTTTGATCCATTCTTTAAATTTATCTTCACTTTTATAATCCCTATAGCCTTTGTAGCTTTTTATCCCTCCCAAATATTTTTAAGACCTCAAAATATCAATTTCTTAGTCTTTATCTCCCCTTTTGTAGGCATACTATTATTCTTCCTTGCTTATAAACTTTGGATAAGAGGTACCAGAAGATATAAAGGAACAGGAGTTTAAAGCTGTGCTATAATAATTATGCTATGTTTGATAAATTCTTTTCCTTTTCAGAAGATACTAAGAAAGAAATAATTGAAAAGATAAAAAATATTCTCATACAAGAAGAATATATTGTTTTTGCCTATATTTTCGGATCCTTTGCTTATTCCGACAGATTTAACGATATAGATATAGCAATTTATATTAAAGATTCCCCCAAAGATAAGGAGAGTATACTGAAATTGGAACTTGAATTAGAAAGAAAAGTTGAAGACAAGATAAATATACCTACAGATGTAAGATTAATAAATAATGCACCATTAGGCTTTGTTTATAATGTCTTGAGCAACAAGATTGTGATCATAGATAGAGACATAGATCTAAGAGCAGATTTTGAAAGCTTAATCTTTAGAAAATATTTTGACTATAAACATTTAATAGAAGAATATTTAAGGGAGATAAAAAATGCTCCAATTTAATAGAGAAAAAATATCCAAACTCCTTTATGAAATGCGAAGAGCAGTAAGTAGATTAGACTCTTTGAGTAATGTGGAAAAGGAAGAATTCCTAAAAGATCCTGATAAGGTTGACAGTGCAAAATATAATTTTATAATAGCCATTGAGTCTGCTATTGATATCTGCAATCACATAATATCTCAAAATGGACTAAGGCCCCCAAAAGATTATTCAGATACTTTTAGAGTTCTTTTTGAAAATGGCTTTTTGGAGAAAGAGTTCTTTGAAAATTTGGTGAATATGGTCAAGTTTAGGAATAGATTAGTACATATATATTGGGAGATTGATAATGAGTTTTTATACTCAATCCTAAAAAATAATGTTAAAGATTTAAAAGCTTTGATCAATAAAATAATTGAAATTTTAGAGCTTTAAGGTCCTTTCACCATACTATCCAAAAAATTACGAAAAAGCAATTTCTGAAAGTTTCAATTCCAAAATCTCACGCTTAATTTTTAAGTTTCTCATAAAATTTGGCTACTTACCATGCTCTCCACCTCATTTTTGAACATTAAAATACAGTTTGATAGGTTAATAACTTACCCACGGCACTTTTTTACTCTTAAAATATTGAATCCTAATAAATCTAATTGCACTTATCATAAGGATAAAGAGAGCTCCAATTCTATAGATAACTTGAATATTTAACCCTGTTAGCATCCTTTGACTTATAAGTAAAGAAATTACACTGCCTAAGGTAGAAGATACTATGTAAATAGAAAATATCTTTCCTCTATATTGGGAGGAAACATTTGCCATTATAGCACTCATAAATCCTACCTGCAAAAGAGCATTGGCTATACCATTTAAAAAGAAAAGTATTAAACCTAAGGAAATGTTATTAGCAAAGGAAAATATGGTCAAAAAACTTCCAATAGATATTAGACCTACAAAATACAATTTATAACTTGTAATTTTCATATTTAAATTCCCCAAAATAAAAGAACCTATTAAAGCTCCTATACTTCCCGCAGAAAGTAAATAACCATACATAGCTTCAGAACTATGAAGGGCTTCTTTTGTAAAAACTACAAGCAAGTTGTTTATGGTACCACCTGCTAAAAGTGTCAAAAATTCAGTAACAAGTATATATTTTACAAACCTTCCTTCATTTATAAGAAACTTTATAGCTTCTTTTGTATCATTATAGAAAGACAATATCAAAGCTTTAGGTCTAATCTCCTTCTCAAATCTCTCTTCACCTGAGATAAAAGTTATTGATAATAAAAAGGCATTTATAAAAAAGGTTATAGAATCAATGATAAAAGCAGGAATAAAACCCCAGAATTTCACTACAATGGCACCTAAAAATGGTCCTAAAACATCCACCAAATTCTCACTAAAATTGTTTAATGAATTTGCTGTTACTATATCATCTTTATCTTTCACAGTTTGAGGAACCATGGAATAAAAAGAAGTAGAGAAAAAGACTCCAGAAACACCATTAAGAAAAACTAAAATATAAAATATCCATGGATCTCTTGCGATAATATAACCCAAAACTAAAAATCCATTGATTATTTGAGAAAATATTAAGATCTTTTTTCTTGAAATAAAATCTGAAAACCATCCTGCAATAGGACTTACCAAAATAAAAGGCAACATAGAAAAAATACTAAAGATGGCTACAGCACTCGCAGAATTAGTAATTTGATAAAATAAAATAGTCCTTGCAATCATGGTAAATCTTGTACCCATATTACTCTGAGAATATCCAAGCCATACCTTAAAAAAAGAAGGATTCTCTCTTAAAAATTCTACAAAACGAAAAAATTTAAATTTACGCAAAAATTATCCCTCCCTCTCCCAAAAAGGTATCAAACTTCTTGCTTTCTAAAAACTTTTTCCCATCATCAAAAACAAAAGCCTTACCTTAAACCCCTAAACAAACTTTATTGTATAAACCATCAATTTTTACTGTCAAGGCTTTCTTTTAACTCCTTTGGAAACTCACTGATGAATCTCTGAGAGCTTTTGACTCTTCATAAATATTTTTGTATTTAAAATCGCTATTAAAATAAAAAGTATGGGAATTATAAGAAAGAATGGTAAGAGAAACTAAGGTTGCCATAAAAAGAGATTAGCGCATATTATTTTTCGTCTATTATCTCCACAATTCTTCCCTTACTGAGATAAACAAGCTTATCTACAAAGTTTTTTTCAAGCAAATTCTTGGGAGTAATAATAATGCATGTTGTATTTTTCATCTTTTCTTTTATAAATTTAAATATTTTTTCCTCTACTATTGTATCTGCTTCAGAGGTTGCTTCATCAAGTATAAGAATTTTGGGATTTTTCAATATGGCTCTAAGGAAGGCAATAATCTTCCTCTGCCCTCCAGATATTCTTACCCCTCTTTCTCCTATTACCGTATCAAGACCCTTTGGGAATCCTTCTATAAAAAAGTCGTATAAGTCTGTTTCCTTTAAGAGTTTTATTAATTCTTCATCAGAAATATCAGGTCTTGAATAAGAGATATTATTCTTAACAGTGTCATTAAATAGAAAAACATTTTGAGAAATAATCCCAATTTTTTCTCTTAAAGAGGAAAGCTTTATTCTCTCTAAATCAATACCGTCTATAAAGATCTTTCCTTTTTGAGGCTTATACATCCTAAGAAGTAATCGAATTAGGGTGGTTTTTCCACTACCATTAGGACCTATTATAGCAACTTTTTCTCCTTCTTTTATTTCTAAATTTATATCTTCCAAAACCCTATTATTCTCATGATAGGAAAAAGAGACATCATTAAAAGATATATTTCCTCTTAATTCATTAATTTGTATATCACCTCCTTCCTCTTGCGTTATTTCCATAATTTCAGCTACTCTTTTCAGAGAAACCAGCGCTGGATAGAGAGTAAAATTAAAAGTAGCTAAACTTTGAATAGGAGCATAAAGCCTTTGTACATAAGCTGTAAAAGCAATATAGCTTCCTAAGGTAAACGTTCCATTTATTATATCTATTCCGCCCCTCCATAGGATGAGAAGTCCTCCCAAAGCAGTAAGGGTTATGTTAAATTCTGCGAATAAGGTAAAGATTATACTTTGTAGAATATTCTTTCTTCCAAGCTCTTTAAACCCTTTCTCTATTTTTTCTGCTTCTCTTTCTTCTGCCACAAAAAGCTTAATAACTTCTGCTCCTGAAATCCTTTCTTGTACTTTTCCCATCAATTTAGCAGAAGATTCTAAAATTTCCTTTGTAACATATGAGATCCTATCTGCTAAAGGTTTAAGAGCAAAATAATAAAAAGGGAGAATTAAAAGAGCAATAATAGTCAACTTCCAATTGAGATAAAGAAGCATGCAAAGAGCAAAGATAAATTCTCCTAATCTTATTAATTGGCCTACTAAATTAGAAGAGAAAAATAAACCTAAGCCTTCTGCTTCTCCAATTCTACTTAGTAGATATCCTGTTTGTGCTCGATCATAAAAGGAAAAGGGCAGTTTTAGAATCTTTTTGAATAAATCACTTTTTAAAGTAACAATAATTTCTTGATTCAGTTTTACAAAAAGGTATTGAGTTATCCCCGAAAAGATGCTTCTTGCTATATGAAGAACCGCCATGACAATGATCAAATTAAAAAGAAGTCTTACGTCTTTATTTCCCAGTAAAACCTTGTCAATTACCATTTTTGTTAAATAGGGAATGGGAACTGTAATGAAAGAAGAGATTATAAGAAAGATACTTGCAAGTATAAAACTTTTTAGATGAGTTTTTAAATAAGGAAATAATATTTTAAACTCTGATAGAGAAACTTTTTCCTTTTGAGGAAATAGAAAATCTAAATCTTCTTGCATTTTTTTTAAACACCTACCTTATAATTTTGCTCATTTTATGAAAATCTATTTTCTTAATTTTAGCATGTCTGAGAAAGAATAAAAAAGGATCTTACTAACTGCTTTTACCCATTTTTATAAAAGTCTATTTTAAATATCCAATTAAATTTAAAATAATTATATAAAACATCTTATCATAGAAATTTCAAAACCACAAAAATTTGTCCTTTGACAATCAAATAATATTAAAGTAAAATACCCCACAAAAAGGAAGGGGATGAAAAGTAGAATCATTTTCTCTGAGTCTCTTAGACTCAGTAGCCCTATAAAAGAAAATAAGGAGGTATTTTAATGAAAAAATTAGAGATTGTAAAAAATATTTTAGTCCAATGCCCCTTAGAAGGTCTGTAAGATTTCTAATTCAAATATTAGTCCTATTCACATGTTCTGTAACTATACTTAGAATTTTCGTAGATATTTTTTCCATGGTAATTATTAAATTGGGAGAATGGACAGATAAACTATTAAAATTATTAGGATTATGATCTAATTCTTTCGTAAATAAAAGGATGATAGAAAACCTATTTGGAAGCCAACAAATATAATACAAATTGGCATTTGACAGAAACATAGGTATTACTTTTAAGGAGCAAAGATAAATTTGTTGGGTAAGCAAAAACGACTTCCCAAAGGGGAAAGCATTGAGAATAGCCTTCGCAAACCTAAAAGATTAAACCAAACCTGTGAAATTTCAAAAATGTATGTTTGATATAATATTTTCAAGAGATCTATTTATAAAAGGGAAAAGGTTGAAAGAGAAAATTATTAGAGAAGTTATAACTAATTATTCTTTTAGAAGCTGGCTTTACTTTAAGCCAAATAATATTATTTGGCTCTAAAGCTAGAAGTGATTTTGTAGAAGAGAGTGATTGGGATATTCTAATTTTAGTAAAGGAAAAACTAACATTAGCAGAAAGAAAAAGGCTCTGGCGAAGAATATACTATGCTATGCATTCCCACTTTCCTGGTTCTTCTTTTGACATAATTATAAAGAGTGAGGATACCTTTGAGATGAAAAAAGATATAGCTAATACCATTTCCAATAAGGCTTATACAGAAGGAATAAAATTATGAAAGAAGAAATCATTCTTAGGTAGTTAAAAAAGGCTGATAATGATCTCAAAGTAGTATCTTGATATTGAAGATGCATCTACAGATATCATATGTTTTCATTGTCAACAGGCTATTAAAAAATACTTAAAATCATTTCTCACTTATGTAGATGTTAAAGCTATAATTTAGCCATAAGAGTTAAGGATTTTATTTTAAAGAAAATTACTCTATTATCTCAGAAGGCTGTGCTATAATAATTATGCTATGTTTGATAAATTCTTTTCCCTTTCAGAAGATATTAAGAAAGAAATAATTGAAAAGATAAAAAATATTCTCATACAAGAAGAATATATTGTTTTTGCCTATATTTTTGGATCCTTTTTAAATGATCCCTCCTTTAGAGATATAGATATAGGTATTTTTGTAGACAATATAAATTTAGATGAAGATTTTGAAGTTAAGTTGATAGATAAAATCTCAAAAAGCATTAATTTACCTTTTGAGATCATAGATTTAAGAATAATTAATAAGGCTAAACATTCCTTCTTAAATAACATATTTAGAACAGGACTCTTATTATTTACAAAGAATGAAAAATTACTTACTGATTTAATAGAAGAAACTTCCTTAGAAGCTATTGCTAATGAATATATCTCTCAACTCTCTTTAAAGGAACTCCTTTCTCTATGAATATTGATTTGGAGAAAATTAAGCAAAGAGTATCAGATATCATAGAATCAATAGAGGAAATTAATAAGTTAACCTCTATGGATGAAGGGGAATTTTGGGTAGATAAAAGAAATATAGCCTCATTAAAATATTTTCTTCTTCAGGCAATAGAAGCATTAGGAAGTATATGTGTACATATTTGTGCTAAAAAACTTAACAGAGGAGTTTCCAGTATAGGTGAGTGCATAGAATTACTTCAAAAAGAAAATATAATCTCCCTTGATTTGTTTGTAAGACTCAAAAAAATGATAGGATTTAGAAATAGATTGATACATAGATATTGGGAGATAGATGACAAAAAGGTTTATGAGTATGCCCAAAAAGACCTTAAGGATCTCTATGACTTTATCAACGAAATTAAAAAATTGTTTTAAATTTCTTCATGCTTGCCTATATTTAGAGTATACTGAGACAAGATAAATATATCCACTAATTTAGCAACTGAATTATAAATTGCAAACTTTTCACATCTTCCAGTGTGAACAGTTCATCCTATTGGATACTAAGAAATTTTTAGGATTAATAGTAAAGTAGAGGCTGAAGTAAGGTATACCAAGTAGACCGAAGAGATAGAAATTATGAAACCACTTGTTGCTGTCCTTTAAAAACCTATATATTTATTAAACTTCTTTTTATCAGGAACAACAAATGAAATAATGAAATTTATAGTACCTGTGATTATTACATTGGATATAGCTTTTACTATATTTACGGAATTTTCTCAGTATATATAATCCAGAAAGAGAAGCTAAAATAGTCAGTACTCCAGCTCCTGTAAGACCAAAAACAGGATAAAAAAGGACAAATTTAGCGTTCCAGAAAAATGAAAAGGAAAGATCTCCCACAGGGGAAAGAGCTATGCTTAAAATAAAAATTCTTAGTCTCATTTCATCCTTTTCATGATTCATAAAGTCTTACCGTGCTAATATATTCTTTTTTTATCCCTTGTAGGTTTATTAATAAACTTTCTCCCCCAAAAGAAATCCTGAATTTTTTCTTCCAAAATCTCACAATAGAAACTAATTCTGCTCTCTGATTTATAGGTTTATATTTAGGTTTTTGAAATAAACACCATACTTAAGCCTCAATTTAAAGAGATTTAAGCTAAGTTTTATATATAAATTTATTAGACTCCATTTTCTCATAAGTTTCAGAAATTAGGTGGGTTAAACTTTGTTATAAGGAAGTATTTTAAAGCTTGCTATATTTCTTTTATCAAACCAGAACTCATTTACATCTAAGGATTCATTAAAATCGGAAATTCTCCGTTTGATTTTTTCAAGATCAATCCGCATTAAGGAAGAAACTCTCTTAAAGAAAGGTAGATTAATTTTCTTCAGATGTCAATAAATATGCAAAAATTATACTTTCTTCTTCCTGAAGAATTCTTTTAAACTCTTCAATAACCTTTTTTCTTTCTCTCTCATCAAGAAAGTAAAATTCCTTGTTCACAAAAATATTATATCATCGTTTTTTAGCTTAAAATATGAGCTTAAAATACAGAGACTCAAAAATAATATTATCCCTAAGATAGAGAATATGGAAAATTTAAAGAAAATAAAGATAAAAAACATAAATATTGAAACCATAAAGATGATTCCTTTTGCATAGCTATTTTTTAGAGAATATATAATAGTAAAAATTTCAAAAAGAATGAATAAAAAGGGAACCGCTACTATTAGCCAGAAAAGTAAAAGAAAAGAGAACTCTAAATGGCCAAAGAGAATTAAAAAAGTAGACAAAATTAGCTGATACTTAAATAAAGAAGGAAAAAGTTTTCTAAAATAGAATATAGTTTCACGCTTTATAATACCTTTGATGTCCATGGGAGTACCTAACAAATTTTCATAAATTCCAAGCTCTTTATTAAAAGTAACGTTACTATTCAAGCTTAAGGAATACATGGAAATCTGTAAAATAGTATAAATGCCGAAAAACTCATATGAAATTTTTTGATTGTAAAATTTTGTTAGAATTAAAAAGAGTAAAACTCCTAATATATCTACCACATTATACTCCTTACTATTCTCTCTACATTAAGTTTTTTCTTAAAGTTGATTGAGTATATTAACACTATTAAAGATATCAATAAAGTTAGTATTAAAAGTAGCAATTGTGGAAATTCTAATTTTAAAAAGGATGGACCAATAGAGAAGAGATAAATAAGAAATGTAGAAACTCTTAATCCTTTAGTTAAAGCTCCCATAGGATTTGCAGTAGATATAAGAGTAGATACATAAATATTTGAGATACCCCATAAGTATAAGGGATGAGTAAAAAAAATGGAAAAAAGAAATGTAATAAGATCTTTAGACCAAAGAAAAATAGAAATTTGAAAAAGTAGAGTAGGAGTGTAAAGAGCAATAAAAACCACAAGACTTTTTGAGAAAATAATTCTATTAAGTTCCAGAGGTGTTGCTAATAGATTTTCAAGCCCTCCACTAATTTGCTCCCTTATATTTTCTCCAATAGGATAAAGATTTAAAAAAAAGTACAATAAAACAAAACTATAAATAGTAGAAAAATAAAGAGGCATGAAAGAATTTTTTGTGGCCTTATATAAAAATCCAAGACTATAACCTGTGACAGTAAAAAGAATAATAACAAAAATGTATAAAACTACAAAACTTTTATTAGAATAAGTTACTTTAAACTCTTTCCAAATATATTTCATCTTTTAAATAAAGATAAATATCTTCTAAAGAGTATTTTTTATATTTTTCCTTTAAATCTTCAACTTTTCCATACTCTAATAAATTTCCTTCTCTTATTATTCCTATGTGAGTACATAATTTTTCTACTTCTGTGAGTTCGTGAGAAGATAAAAGTATAGTTTTTCCCTCTTCTCTTAATTTTTTAATGTATTCTCTAAACCATATTTTTGTTTCTATATCAAGTCCTACAGTAGGTTCATCCAAGATTAATAAATCAGGATTATGGATTAAAGCTCTTGCAAGAGCTAATTTTTGTTGCATTCCTCGGGAGAAAATTTCTACTTTATCGTCTTTTCTTTCCCAAAGTCCTACCTCTTTAAGTAGAAATTCTATTTTAGATCTATCATGGACTTTATAGATATCAGCATATAGAAGTATATTTTCTATACAGGATAATTTAGGATATAATCCTGTTTTATGAAGTATAAAGCCAATTTTTTCTTTTGTTTTTCCTATCTCTTTTCCCAAAATTTCAACTTTTCCAGAAGTAGGTTCAAAGAGTCCTAAAATAATCCTTATTATTGTAGTCTTTCCTGCTCCATTTGGTCCCAAAAGACCAAATATGCTACCTTTTTCTACTTTAAAAGAGACATCCTTTAATATTATCCTTTTTCCTATTACTTTACTAACCTTTGAAAAAGTTATAACTTCCATAAGACAAAATTCCTTTTTATTTTTTAGTAATTTATCATCTTAAATTGATATACCACAAAGGCAAATCTCTTAAACAATATTCTTCTTTTCCTTTTATCATAAAATACCATGCGCTTACAACTTTTCTTATAGTTTCAATACTTACTTCTTTTACATTATAAACTATATTGCCAAGAAGAACAGCCAAATTTATCTTCATAACCTCACAAATCGAAGAGGATTTTGTATTAAAATATGATTTTATCCATATCTCCTTCAATTCATTCTCCTTTATATTTCCTAGACTTCTTCTCACATAAGGACACTTTGTTATACTTCCATCTGGATTTACATTTAGAAGCATTCTACCACCAGTACATCTAAGATTTCCAAGAACTTCATAGAATTCATCTAGTTCGTTGATAGGTTCATAATCTATGTAAGATATATTTTCATTATATTTCTCGTGAAGTACTAATATTTGTCTTAGCAATATCTCACAAATTTCTACATTTAAATCCTTTTTAATAATTGGAGAAAATCTTAAAGTTCTAATATTGTTGTTTATTGCAAAGTTTAAAAATTGTTCAATTTCATTAATGTTGTCATAACTTATAGGTATATTAAGATTTACACCTATTCCTTCATGATTTAAATAATTTATAGCCATTAAAATTTTTCTATAAGCTCCACTACCTTTTATTTTATCAATTTTATATTCTTCTGTACTATCTAACGTTAATCTAACAGCATCAACCCCTATATCTTTAAGTTTTTTAGCTATATATTTATTTATTAGTGTACCATTACTCATAAGTATTATTACCAATCCTAATTTATTCGCATGATCTAATATATCATATATATCACTTCTTAGAAGAGGTTCTCCACCAGCTATCATTAAGTAGTAAGTTTTAAGTTCTATTGTTGAGTTCAATATTTTTTCTATACTATTCCTATCTAATTCGTCAGTAAACTCTTTTGCTGCACAGTAATAACAGTTCAAATTACATCTACTGGTGCAATTTAATATAATTGCAGCTAAGTTTTTCATTGCTATCACACATATCACCTCATATAAAAATATTGCGATAACTCAAAAATTTTTACAAAACTTGTTTT
The DNA here is from genome assembly GCF_000020965.1 of Dictyoglomus thermophilum H-6-12. NCBI lineage: Bacteria > Pseudomonadati > Dictyoglomota > Dictyoglomia > Dictyoglomales > Dictyoglomaceae > Dictyoglomus > Dictyoglomus thermophilum. The sequence goes on from NC_011297.1 coordinate 1,785,256, forward strand.
AATATACAATACTCTTTTTAATAAAACAAACTAAATTATTGTCAATAATATCGCTATATTCAATAAGCCTTTTACCTTCCCATTCACATTTATCATAATTCTTAGCAGTAATTACTGCCTTAACTATACAGTTATTACAAAAGGCATAAAATTTACAATTTTTACAAGACTCATATCGAGGAAGAGGAATTTCAGATAGTTCTTCTAAAATTTTATTTTTTAATATTTTTGCTCCTTCTTCAAAAATATTCCCGATTTTAAATAAAGTTATAGGACTATTAACACATATTCTTAAATTTCCGTCTGGCCCTAATACAAATGTTCTCCATCCAGCACCGCAATTTTCTTCGCCTAAAGACATTTTTCTTATAGAAGAAGGAGGCAAAAAGTTAATCATATAATGATATTTTTTAAGAATGTATTTGGACATTGCTTCGTACTTCATCCATTCTTCATCTCTTACGATACTCCAATCTATATTACTTCCTCTACCAAAAGAATTACATAGGTCCCATGCAAAACTAACAGCTCCTAACTTTTTTGCCAAAAGTAAAGTATTTTCAACATCCATCATGTTTTCAGGAGCAATACTCATCGCAACTCTCACAATAAAACCATCATTACTTAATTTTGCAATTATTTTACACGCTTTTTCCCATGAACCTTTTACACCTCTAAATTTATCATGAAATTCTGGTGTTGAACTATCTAAACTCACATTTATTAACAACTTATCAGAATTTATTTTTAAAAATTTATAGACTTGTTCTTCTATTGTAGTCCCATTTGTTAATATAGCGACAAGTTCTAATTTACTCAAAAGATAGCTTAATATTTCAATAAAATTAGGATGTAAAGTAGGTTCTCCACCTGTCAATTCTACCATTCGGAGTCCTTTTTTAGTTAATACTTCTACAATTTTAAATAATTTATCTTTCTCTATAAAAATCCCTTCGCAAGTAGAACTTCTATAACAATGCAAACATCTCAAATTACATCTATCAGTCAACTCGATAGCAAGATGAATTGGATAAAAATATTCTCTGTCTCCTGTTACTAAATGCGAAGAACAGTAGGGTTTTGGTGTATCACTAAATTCTATCCAGCCCTTAAAATAAGCATTTTCAATATATTTATATATATTGTTTTTTAATACTTCAAAATGTTTTATTATATTAGAAAGAGAGGTTTTTCCATCGATTCTTAATAATATATTCCCATAATCTTTATTTATTACCTCCATATTATATCCGTATACACTTTCAACTTTATCACCAATACTACAAAAAATTAATGTTTTTGTAGGCATCAAATGCATAGCTCTTATCTTATCCGTTAGGTAAGGATAAACATTTCCACTTTTAATAAGATTTATCCCTATGGAACTCTCCATTTTATTCACCTCTTTTTAATTGTTTAATAACCCTAAGACATTTAAATCAAAATATGCAATCTTTTTAAGTTGTATATTCATTGTTCAAAGGAGGGTCTACCTTAGATAAGGTAGACCCCATCTTAGTAATTACCAAGCTGCTACACCTGCTACACCACCAACAGCAAAAACAGTATAACCTGCTGTTGCTGCAATCCCTGTAATTGCAACTTCGAAATCAGGGGCAGGTGAAATAACACACCCTCCACATCCTTGACAAGTCGTACATGCCGAATTAGGTCTACACCCTGCACATGCAGCACATGCAGCACATGCTGAACAATAAGGCATTCTCTTTTCCTACCTTCTTATTACATGTATTTCGTTTTAGGAGAATCCTTATATAAATTAAGTATATTAAACATTCTCTCCCTTATTTTCTTTTTATCTTCACTTTACCTCAACGCATATGACTTTCAAATTTGTCACACTTAGGAATATTGATAAAATCTTAATTTTAAAAGACCAAAATTTTTATGTTTTTAAATTTTTTATTTTTCAACCTTTCTACAGTTATTTCGAATTTAATCAAATATTCAAATGCTGTCATTTTTGTAATTTATTTTGAAATAATGAAATACAATAATTTAGAATCATAAATTTCTTGCGAAGTAAAGATTCTGAGAAAAGAACCTTAGAAATACTTTGAGGGATAAAGAAGAATCAGAGATGTAATGTTATAATTGAAACAGGAAAGGAGTATAAAGAGGTGAGAGTATGAAAAAAGAGGAGATTATTGAGAAATTAAAAGAAAACAGAGAAAAGATAAAAAGTTTCGGAGTAAAAAAGTTAGGAATATTTGGATCAGTAGTGAGAGGAGAGCTAAGAGAGGATAGTGATATTGATTTTGTTGTAGAATTTGAAAGAGGCAAGGCAACTTTCAAAAATGTTGCAGGACTTATAGACTTTCTTGAAGAATTATTTGGAAGAGAGATAGATATTTTAACTCCTGATGGTATTGAAAATATAAGGATAAAGCATATAAAAGAAGAGATAAAAAGAGAGATTGAATATGTCTAAACGTGGAGATAGAGAGTTCTTAATAGATATGCTTATTGCGTGCGAGAAGATAATAAAATACACAAAGAATCTATCTTACAAGGATTTTCAAAATAATGATATGATTATTGATGCTGTTGTAAGGAATATTGAAATTTTAGGGGAAGCCTCTAAGAATATCTCTAAAGAATTGAAAGAAAGATATAAAGAAGTTGGGTGGCGAGAGATATCAAAAACGAGAGATAAAATAATTCATTTTTATTTTGGTGTTGATTTGAGCATAGCAAAGGACCCTCTTTTTAGCTTATTCCTTATTTATTGACCAACTTTATCTTTCATATTAAATAAGTTTTATAATGAAACAATTTTTATTATGGAGGGTTTTATGAATCCCAAAATTAAATATGAGGTGGATAAAGAGAAAGATTTGACTTTTAATATTTACAATTACAACCATGCCTTCCCCTTTTCCAGCTTCCTTCCCGGGATATCTGGGATTATGGGAATACCTATGTGGTGCTTTTATGTAAATAGGGGGCAATGTATTACAAGTTTTGGGTTTGAGAGTAAAGATGGTGCTATACTTGAGTTTCATCCTGCCAACAAAGCCTATAAACTTACCCCCATATATGGTTTTAGGACCTTTATAAAAATTGACAATGTTTTTTATGAGCCCTTTAGAGAATCTCCCGAAAACGAAATTTTTGAAAGAGAGAATTATATGAGTATAACTCCTTATGACCTTACCATATCTGAGACAAACAAAAACCTTAATATTTCCTGTAAAGTAAATTATTTTACTCTTCCCAACGAGCCTGTAGGAGCATTAATAAGGGTTCTCACTATAAAAAATCATGGAAAAAACAAAATAAACCTTGAAATTATTGATGGAATACCTCAATTTCTACCCTATGGACTTACCAATGAAGTTATGAAAAACATGTCCAGAACCATTGAGGCATGGTATAGGGTAGATAATTTAGAAAATAATGTACCTTTTTACAGGCTTTATACAACCTTTCAGGATATAACCGAAGTAAAGGTAATAAAAGAAGGCCATTTTTATTTTGCTTTCTTAGAAGATGAGAAACTTCTTCCTGTAATAATAGATCCTGATCTTATCTTTTATCCTTCCAATGATTTTTCTTATCCTTATAAATTTGCAAAGGAAAAATTTACTCTTCCTAAGGCAGTATTTTATGGAAATAGAACTCCTTCTGCTTTCTCCTACACTATAATTACACTTTCTCCTGATGAGGAAAGATCCATAATATCTTTTGCAGGAAAGGCAGATTCCTTGGAGAGATTAAATAAAATAGTAAAAGATTATGCTCATAAAGAATTTGTAGATAAAAAAGCTAAAGAAAATGAGATGCTTATAAAAAGTATAATGGATAATGCCTTTGTACATAGTGCTTCAAAAGAATTTAATTCTTACGTAAGGCAAAGTTTTCTTGATAACCTTTTAAGGGGAGGACTTCCTATTACTTTAAACTATAATTCTAAAAAAGATGTAATTTATCTTTTTGGAAGAAAACATGGAGATTTAGAAAGAGACTATAACTTCTTTACCCTTGAAGCCAATTATTTTTCCCAAGGAAATGCCAATTATAGGGATATAAATCAAAATAGGAGAAATGATATCTACTTTAATCCTGATGTAGGATATTTCAATATATGGTACTTTATGAATCTCATTCAGCTTGATGGATATAATCCCTTAGTAATAAGAGGAATTAAATACCTTTTAAAGGAAAATATGGTGGTGGAGTTAAAAAACTGGGTTAAGGAAGAGATAGAAGAGGAATTAAAAGAAATACTTCAAAAGCCTTTCGTTCCTTCCGAGGTAATAAGAATTCTTGAGAAATATAGTTATGAGCTGAAAAAGGGAGATCTCATTGAATTTATAGCATTCCTACTTACCAACAGTAGAAAAATAGAGTTTGCAGAACATGGAGAAGGATATTGGATAGATCATTGGTTTTACAACTTAGATCTTATAGAGAGCTATGAATCCATATTTCCAGACAAAATGGAAGATCTCCTTTTAAATCAAGAGATTTTCACCTATTATGATAATTCTGAGATTGTACTTCCAAGAGAAGAAAGATATATTCTTACAGAAAACGGAGTACGCCAATATAGATCTTTAAAAAATGACGAAGAAAAGATATCTCTTATAAAATCAAGGAAGATAGAGCCTAATAAAGTAAGAGCCAAATATGGAAAGGGAGATATTTATTATACCTCTTTACTTTCCAAGCTTATTACCCTTGCCACTGTTAAATATTCAACTCTTGATCCCAAAAATATAGGTATAGAGATGGAAGCAGGAAGGCCTGGCTGGAATGATGCATTAAATGGTCTTCCCGGACTTTTTGGATCATCAGTAAATGAAACTTTTGAACTCAAAAGGCTTTTATTACTTATAAAATCATGGATTGAAAAATACAAACTTTACGAAAGAGAAGTAAAAATTCCACAAGAAGTATCAGAACTTTTAAATTCCCTTGTGGAAATAACAAAAGAAAATCTTGAGGGCAAGATATCAAACTTTGAGTTCTGGGATAAAAGCTCAAGCGTAAGAGAAGAATATAGAGAAAATACTAAATTAGGTATATCAGGCGAAGAAAAATCCATAAAACTTTCTGAAATTTTAAATGTTTTAGATCTATTTTTAGAAAAATTAGATAAAGAACTTGAAAAAGCCTTTGATAAAGAAAAGGGACTTTACCATACATACTTTTATTATGAACTTGTAGAATATGAGACTCAAGAAAAGAATGGGAAAAAAGTAATAAAGCCAAAGAAATTTGTAAGAAAAGATATGCCTCTTTTTCTTGAAGGACAAGTACATTATCTCAAAATTGAGAAAGATAAAAACAAAAAGAGAGAAATTATAGAGAGGATAAAACAAAGTGATTTATATGACAAAAAGCTAAAGATGTACAAAGTTAATGCATCCTTAGATTCTGCCCCCCTTGAAATTGGAAGAATAAAAGCTTTTCTTCCTGGATGGCTTGAAAATGAAAGCATATTTCTACATCTTGAATACAAATATCTCCTTGAAATATTAAAAGCAGAAGAATTTGAAAAATTCTATGAAGAAATGAAAAATTGTCTCGTACCCTTTATGAATCCAGAAATATATAGAAGAAGCATATTTGAGAATGTATCTTTTATTGTGAGTAGTAGAAATCCTGACCCTAACCTTCATGGAGTAGGATTTTCTGCAAGACTTTCTGGAAGTACTGCAGAATTTTACCATATGCTCCTTGTTATGGCTCTTGGGAAAAAACCATTTTATCTTGATGAGAGTAATACTCTCTGCTTTAAGCCCCAAACCTCAATACCTGAGTTTTTATTTACCACAAAAGATGAAACTGTAAACTATTATGGTCATGGTAAGAAAGAAGAAATATTTATACCTAAAAATTCTTTCGTTATAAACTTCCTTAAAAATACCCTTGTTTGTTTTATAAATCCTAAAAGAAAAAATACCTTTGGTGAAGATAGAGCAAAAATTAAAAAATATGTACTGTACAGTAATGGAGAAAAAGAAGAAATAGACGGAGAAATTCTTAAAACGCCCTATTCTTATAATTTGAGAGAGGGAGTTTATGAAAAAGTAGAAATTATTTTGGAATAAGATATTAAAGATAAAGATTTTATATTCTTATTTTCCCAATTCCTTTTTAATCTCCTCTATTACTTCTTTATTTAAAATTTCCTTTTTTTATCTCTTTTGAGAGAAAATATTATAAATACTTTCCCTCCTACTTCTTTTTCAAATCTCTCATGAGTTCTACTTAACCATTCCTTCCATTTATAAATTTCGGGTGTCTGCTCATAGTTATACAATCTATCCCATTTATCAGGGGCTGGCTTTATCTCAACCTCCAAAATATTCTGTAATTGACCATAAATGGTTTCAATTTCTGTTCTATAGCCCTCAAAAGTCCTTTTTATTACCAATTCATAAATGTAATTAACACAATCTTCCTCTGTTATATTCTCAATCTCAGATTTCATTACTTCGGATATTTTTACATATAATTTCCTCCCTAAATCTGTAAGATATTCTGATGAGGATAAATTAATACCTTTCCTCTGCAAAAATTCTCCTAACCTTTTATAATAAAATGTTCTCCATTCCTCAACATTTTTAGGATCACACTCCCTAATCCACAAAGCTACAGGTCCAACACTCTCTTTCTTATTTAATCCCCATCTATTTGTTGCCATATTTAATATCCATTCCTTTGGCATCTTCTATCTCCTTCCATATCTCAATGAATTTCTCCTTATATCTGTGTTGAACCAATAAGTCTGGTATAGCCAAACCTGATTTTATGAGATATGCATTAATAAAGATCTTATTTTTTAAATACACATACGCTTTTATAGAATCTTGCTCTAAGGTTGGAAAATCAAATTTTAAAATAACTTCTTTACCAAGTACGTATTCTTTTAAGTATTTTAAAGTCTCCTCTCTTTTAATAACTTTTACACCTAAAAATTTAACAATTAGTCCTGTATCTAATTTTAAAATCCCTTCATCTATAATTTCTACAACTTTATATGAATTCTCTTCTCCAAATTTAAATTTCTTAGGATCCACCAAAGGCTCTGCGTTTTGTATTCTTGGAACATAATTGGTTTTAGGTAAAATAATAGTATTAATCAACAAAATACTTCTTTCATTCTTCTAGCATCGCCAATAATAATTTTTCCCTTTAAAGTCATCTTTTGTCATTTTTTACCGAGTAGAATATATAAAATTCTATCACACCATTTTGAATCATTAAAAGCATCATTATCTTATCTATAATTTAATTAATCTCCATGCTTCCTCCTCTCTTTTAAAAATAGCACTCACAAGCTCATATTGAGAAAGGCCATCAAGAGATCTTGGATAAGCTCTGATTGTTATATTTTCTCCTTCAGCTCTATATTCTCTCACCACAAAAACTGTGTTTTCGGAAATCAAATTTTTTAATTTTTCTCTTAATATACTAAGAAGCATTCTTCTTTCAGGATTTAAATAAGGAAAAATATCCCGAGGAAGGAGAAAATATTTTTCATTAAGTTTTTTGTAAATCCACTGATGTACGTCTATACTCTCATCTTTATCAGAACATAACACATAATAGGGGTTTATTATCTCTTTTACTCTCCAAAAATCATTTTCTTTTGAAAGCAATATACAAAGATAAAAATAGTAATTTTTACCCTCAACCTCTATATATGCATAGTTACTTTTTATGCTTAAATATTTGATATCAAGCTCTATATTTATATCCTTAGGAATTTTTACATCTCCTCTTTTATAAAAAAAGGTTGAATTAATGTATTTCTCTGGAAAATCTTTTAAAGATTCCCTTACAGTGTTTATAATTGCAAGATTTTCAGCAATTTTTATAGGGCCTTCCACAGGTTTTAGAGAAATTACGGACAAAGGTGGAATTATTCTTATAGAAGAAATTCTATCATTCCATCCCATACTACTTAGATCACTTATTGAGGATGTAATTTCCATCTCTTTTCCTTCAAAATGGGTATTTTCATAAACAATTATCTTCCAACCAGAAGGAATCTTTATTGATGATATCCTATCATTAAACTTGTATTGAGAAAGTTCAGAGTAAAAACCACATATGGCATTGTTAGGCAAGCTATAAGGGAGCTTTAAGAAAGCTCCAGAAAAGTTTTTGTTCTCATAAAATATAGGAAATTCAAGCAAATCTCTTGGATACTTTAAATTTCTTACAGATGAAATTTTATCACCCATTTTTACTTCCCTTGAATGTAAATCTGAAAAAGTACTCTGCACTAATAACCTACTCCCTTTATAATTCTGATCCTCATACACCTCTAATTCCCAAAGAGAAGGAGGCAAGTATATGGATGATACTCTATCATTAAATCCTACTTGAGATAAGTCTGGTATATCATTCAAAACAGGAAAATAAAAACCATCGCAGTTTTTATCCTCATAAAATACAGGGTAAAAGAGTTCATCCTTTCTATCCCCCATAATCCATACTTTAACATATATCCTTGCTCTCAAATCTCCTTCCCCATTGCTTTTTATAAAAAATCCTGCTGGAATACCCCAAACTTTTGTACCTAAGCTTATTGAATAACTCATACTTCTTGGATCAAATTCAAACACAAAATCCTTTCCCGCTCCTGTTCTAATATCCATCTCTTCATCTTTGTGCTGAGAGCCACGCAGTCCAGAATCGCTTTCAAACATTCTTACTTGTATCCTCACATTCCTATCATCCCACAGAGGCTTTAAAACTCCCCATATAGTATATGGATGACTCTTATCTACATACTCAGCCTCAGTATAAGGATAATCAAATTCGTTATTTATAACAAACATAACCCAATAGTCACTCGTCCCCCCTGGCTCTTCATTGTTAATGTTATCCCAACCCTCCCCAGTGTCCAAGTCCATTACTTCAGGAACTCTTATTCTCAACCACTTCACAACATTCTCATAATCTAAAGTAGCATTTGCCAAAAATCTATAAGCATCAATGATAATACTACTCTCAAGAGGAGCTAAGCTCTGAACCTTAGAATAATTTACCTTTACTATTTCTCCAAAATCACTTCTATTTCTAATTCCCTCCTCTAATCTCTCAATATTTTGCAACCTTGTAAAGCCCCCTGGATAATCTGCTTCAAACATATTCTTAGCAATTAAGGAATAATTTACAAACCACTCTATACCTAAAAAGGGATAATCAGAATCGGTCTGAGAAGTTAGACCAATACCAGGAACATTAGGCATATCATCAAAGATTGTATCTAAGCCCCCCATATTCTGGGAGCCTTCCAAGCACCACCATAAGTACAAAGCCATCTTATGGTTCCTTCATCAAAATCTGTCAAAGTATATAAATGTTTCTTATTCCCTTCTTTGAAATCATAGTTTATAAGACTGTTCCAAAAAGTCTCTTTTTTAAAGTCTTCAATTATCCACTTTTTGATTAACCTTAGCCATTGCAAGGAACCTTTATATGCAGATCTATATGCCCAATCAAAGTAAGGTCTTCCTGAATGATCCTTATTTAAGATATCATGACTTATCTTTCCCCAATGGGTTGTGAGTCCACTTACCCCATAATACATACCGCCAAGATTTTTAAGATTTGAGATTGCTTTATCTAAGGTATTGTAGGATCTATACATTATGTCAAAATATGTGGCATCTTTAATACCTGAGAGGGTATTTAAATCTAATTCTGCCCAATTGGAATGGGCATAAAAATCCTGAACTATATGAGAAGAAATACCTATTATTAAAAGTGCTCCTAATTTGTCGTTTTTTTCAACTTTCTCCCTTAAGGCATTATAAGTATTGAATATTAGCTGTCTCCAATACCTATCAATGACATCTTTGCCATAGAGATTATCAAAATGTAGAAAATCTACTAATCTTTTTGAAACTCTACAAAAATCATCATCAATTACGTACTCTACTACATCTTCTTGAAATATATCCACATAAGAATTTCCAGCAAGAGCAACAGAAATGGCACCTTTACTTAGTCCTTCCTTTCTCATTACTTCTCTAATCAAATCATAATGGTACCCCATGGAAAAACCAAAAGCTATTTTCACAAACTGAAGAGAAAGTAAAAAGATAAAAAATAGAGAAAAAAGAAATATTTTGTTTTTCATACTTCTCCTCCTCTATAAGGGAAAACAGAGATATAAACGAACTTTTATCTCTACTTTCCCAGTCTTACATTATGGATCAATATAACCGAGCCACTGAGTCCAAATATTATTTGCAGTCGTCCCGTCATGTTTAATCAAGCTTAATATGAAGCCATCTTGACGATTATTTACTGCTTCAGCCATCACACCTGGTTGTGCTGATAGAACATATGCAGGTTCTTTTGTAAAGGGAGGGCTAAACTGTATATTTTGCCCATGGCTTCTCATTTTTACTTCTCCCTTAAAGCCATTTCTTGGGCTTGGAACAACGCCATCCATAACACCCATACACCCCTTACTGTTTTTCCACTATCATCTAAAAGACATAGATCAAAACCATCAGGAGCATTATTCTGGGCACCGTTTATCAATGTTTTACCATCTTTTTGAACCCATATCTCTGAGGTCCTATATGAGCTTCCCACCTTATCTCCATTATCATCAAATAAGGGATATTTAGGAGGATTATATGCTTGAGATTTAACAGCAACCCACTCATAAGCTTCAGTCATAGAAATAAAGCCATCACCTTGTTTTTGCCACTTTACACTTCCATTAGGATTAAGAGCATAAAGCCCATTAGCAACAATGTATATTGTTCCATCATCTCCTATAGAAGGACAGGCATATACATAACCTGCTGAATATTTCCACTTTAAAAATGTATTTTTACCTACATTAATACTTGCAGAGCCTATATTTCCCTCCGCATTATATGCTCTCACTGTAATAGTATGATTTTCTGTCTCAAAACTTTGTGTATTCCAACTACATATGTAAGTTCCATTAATACCTTCTGTTTTTGTTCCTATAATTTGATCATCTACATAAAATTCAACTTTACTTACAGAACTTGGAGTTTTATTAACTTTAATTTTTGGACTTTTCTCAACAACCTGTACTACAATAGTAGTTATATTATCAACTAAATCTTCATTTTGAGGAGAGGTTATAGTAACCTGTGGCACTTGATTATCTCCTATTACTACTGTTATTTTAAGAGTCTCTCCTACATTTCCTGTTTTATCATACGCCATTGCTTTTAAAGTATGAGTTGAACCATAAGTTAAATCCTTTGTATCCCATGCATATTCATATAGGGCTTGACTAAATTCTTTTATCATATTTTGATCGATATAAATTTCCACCTTTGTTACCCCTACATTATCAGAAGCATTAACCTTTACTAAAACTTCTCCTGAAACTTTACTACCATCCTGTAGATCTAGGATTGCCACCTAAGGTCTCATGGTATCCTTCATAGTACATCCATTTATTAAAAGGAGAAATAATAAGGCTGAAAGAGAAAATTAAAATCCCCCTCATACTCCAACTCTCCTTTCAAAAGGTTTTGAAAGAGGTTAAAAAATATAAAATAATAAGATTATTATTAGTTTATACTTTTTAACCCCTTATAAATATTATAATACAAGTAATTAAAATTTTTAAAATTTTGTTTTATATATCCAAATATTTCTGTCTTTTTCGCTCTCCACAAAACCCACAAAAACACTATAAAGATCTTTTGTGGTAATAGCGCTTCTAACTACTCTATTTAAGCCAGCTTTTACTATTTTTTTCAACATCTCTCCTTTAAGATCAGTAAGCATAATATAGGGACTAAAAATTTCGTCCTCTAAAGTATAACCTCCTATGATAAAATTTGATTTTACCATTGAAATGGTTGTGAGAAATATTTTCATACCCTTTTTGTTATAATTCTTTCTCCACAATATATCCCCTTTATCATTAAAATAAGCCAAATAAAAACCGTGCCTTAAATCTTTATAAGCATATCCTCCTACTAAATATCCTTGATCTGTAGGAATAAGTCTTTCTCCACGTACCGGACCTTCCCCTGACAACTTTTTATTCCAAATTAGCCTTCCATCCTTATCAATCCGATATATTACTCCTTTAGATAAACGTGACATATCAAAAGTACCTGCTAAAATAAAATCACCATTCCTTGCCTGAATCGCATTACTAAACTCATCATCACCCTTTTCTCCAAAAATAACATCCCAAAGTTTGTGGCCATTTTTGTCAAATTTAATCACAAGAGCATCCATCATATAATTTTTACCATCTTTATCCAAAGTTTTTATTCTTCCAACTACTAAATAATCTCCAGTATCAGTTAAAATAACACTATTTACTGTTTCCACACTATCTGGTCTTCCATAAACTGCCTCCCACAAAAATCCCCCATCAGTACTAGTTTTTAAAAGATGGATATCTCCGTTATTAGAGGTGGCAGATATAAGATATCCTTTATCATCTTCTATTACATAAGAGTTTGTAAAATCTTTGTTTATTAAATAAGTTCTACCCCAGATTTTTCTTCCATACCTATCTACTTTCAAAAGGTATATATTGTTCCTTGGTGCATAGGAGGATATTCCCGAAATTATATAATTTGCATCTCTTGTCTCTTTTACTGAGAAAGGAGTCTCCCATCTAAAATCCCCATAATAATTACCAAAAGTAAGGCTCAAACTAATCTGAAAATCTATTTTGTTTAATCCACTTCTTATAGAAAAAGTATTACTTACTACCCTAGCATTATTGTTAGGTTCGATAACCTCAATCAAGAATTTTTCTTCCTCACCTAAAACTGGAATATTCTTTATGTAATATTTTCCCTCTTCATCACTTATAGCTGTACAGTCTGTTCCAAGTACTAATATCTTTGCTCCCTCTACCGGAATTCTATCTTTACTAGTTACTAGGCCTTCTAAGGTAGCGTAAGAAAGTTGACTTTGACTTAAGGAAAAGGAAACCAATAAAACTACTAAAATCATGGGAAATAGTAATTTTTTAAGCACTTTTTTCTCCTTTCTAATTTTAAAAATCTATTGGGGGATTATAATTATAATATAATGCAAAACTTATATTGACAATAATAAGATCAAAAAATTCAATTTATTTTAGTTTAAATCTTAAAGGGAGGTAAAAAATTTGAAAAAGAAGTTATACGAAGAAATTGTTCTTTTTTATGGAGCAATAAAATGGGTAATCTTATCAACTATCATAGGTATCATCGTTGGCATTGGGGTAACCGTCTTTCTAAAGCTTCTACATGCAAGTATAAACCTTACAAGTAAATTTGAATACTATTATATTCTTCTACCCTTTGCTTTATTTATAACAGCTCTTATTATTGAGAAAATTGCTCCTGAAGCTAAAGGACACGGTACGGAAAAAGTGATAGAATCCATACATAAAAGAAACGGAAAAATAAATCCTTTAGTGGTCCCCATAAAACTCATTGGAACTATTATAACCCTTTCAGCAGGAGGTTCTGCGGGAAAGGAGGGACCAAGTGCTCAAATAGGAGCAGGACTTGCATCTATTTTTGCAGATATTTTTAAACTTGACGATAGGAATAGAAAAAAACTCGTAATATGCGGAATAAGTGCTGGATTTGCATCGGTATTTGGTACCCCAATTGCAGGAGCTATTTTTGGTATCGAAGTTTTAATTGTAGGTAATATGTTCTATGAGGCCTTACTTCCTTCTTTTATAGCAGGAATAGTTTCATTCCAGGTTTCATCTAAATTAGGAATAAGCTATTCCTATCATCCTTTAAGCTTTAACTATTCTTTTAATGAATTGCACTTTGCTGAGGCTATCATTGCAGGTATATTTTTAGGGCTTGTCTCCATAATATTTATTGAGACTCTAAATTTCTTCGAAGATATATATAAAAAATTAAAAATATGGAACCCAGTCAAAGGACTCATAGGAGGAAGTATACTCGTACTTTTAACCCTCATTTTTTCTAAAAATTTTCTAGGACTCGGCATAGACACTATAGAACGTGCCCTTAATGGAGAAAGGATTGCATGGTACTTCTTCCTTGTGAAGATTATTTTTACAATTATTACGCTAAGTTTTGGAGGAAGCGGAGGAATAATAACTCCAATTTTCTTTATTGGATCAACTGCAGGAAACTTTCTTGCTAACTTCTTACATTTTGATAGAGCAACCTTATCAGCAATAGGCATGATAAACCTTCTCGCAAGTGTCACAAATACTCCTATTGCTTCAAGTATTATGTTTATAGAACTTTTTGGGAAAAACAATGCCTATTATGCAATCATCTCTTGTATTATTGCCTTTATAATAAATGGAGAACGAAGCGTATATCCCTCTCAAGTAATACAAATAAGAAAACGTAGACTTGCAGGAAACCATAGTCTACTAAAGAAGTTATTAAAAACAAGAAAACAATCTTAAGAGCTTTGTATGAGTTATCCTTCTGCTTTTGCCATACTAAAAATCAAATAAATTATCGCAACTCCAAAAATTATAAGCGAGGGTATTTGAAGCCCAAAGTATGCAAACAAAATAGATAAAGCAAGTATAAATCTATAATATGAGAAAACTTTTAGAGAGGACTTTTTAACGTAATTCAACAGTAAATGAATGGTCAAAATACCCACAATAAAAGCCCAAAAGGCTCCCCAAAGTATTAAATAAAGATTTCCAGGATTTTCACCCTTTATTACATGGAGCAATTTAAAAAATACTGCACCACCTATTATAGGCAAAGAAAGATAAAAGGAAAACTT